>JAGGZV010000035.1 GCA_021161835.1 Thermotogae bacterium
ATATTGTTCAAATACGTTCTGGCCACTGTTAGAACGGATGCAGCCATACAGATGGAAACCATACAGAATACCGCCGCAATCAAAACCCTGCTTCTCAACTCATTCACCCCCAACGCAAAAAATCTTTGTTTCCAATAGGTTGTAGTCAATCATTACCAACTGTATTATAACAGATATAACAGATACATTGAAAACGTATAAATTCGAAGAGTCTGTCGATGCCGCAAACATGCTATAATTGGAAAGATTTAAGAGGCGATGGAGTCCGCCTTAATCGCCCTTTGGGCTGATGATTCCTACGTTATGAGTAGGAGTCATTTTTTTATGTCAGGGCTTGTGGGGGTGTTTTGCGTGAAGCAGAATCGTGAGTTCAGACCCAGAATAGAAGAATTGAAGCTGATGGAACTGATGGAAACGAATTTCACCGGTTGTCCGATCTGTCAGACCAACGTTGAAACGGTACGTAACAGTATCTTCGGTATCCTCTACGAAATGGTGAATGATCCCGGTATACGTGCTCAATTTAGAAAAAAGCGGTTATGTTATAAACATGCTTATCTGCTTGTACAGGTACTGGAGGAATCGCGATTTCTTGGACATCTGGGTATTTCCATCATTCTTAAGGATATAGTGGATCATGTTCGGTTTCCCCGTCCTGTAAAACGTATCAAAGAAAGAAGTCGTTCCTTCAAATGTTACTTCTGCGAGCTGGAAGATGATGCGAACAGACGGCATGTTTCGATCTTTGCGAACATGATGTCGCATTCCGCCATAGGGAAAATGTACATGGATTCGACATCGATACTTTGCATTGTGTGAAGTATTCCGGACTGTGAGCGGTAGAATCCATGTCTTTTAACGTTACGTTAAACATGTCCGAGTATAATCCACTGCGTGCTGCTCCAGGGAAGATCTCTGGGGCCATAAGGCCGAAGCAGGAGGTGAAGTAGGTGGAAGAACTGAGGGTATACGAAACGATGTTCGTGATGGATCCGACTCTTGAGGAAGAGGAAAGAGAAAAGATCGTTGAGAAGACGAAGAACTGGATAATCGAAAGAGTTAAAGGTAAGATTGAAGAGGTCAACCGAATGGGTGTACGCAAGTTAGCGTTCAAAGTGAAGCGTTTCACCGAGGGTGACTACACGGTTGTGATCTTCCGTGCCCCGCCCGATATGATAAACGAACTGGAAAGGTTCTACAATTTCACTCCGGAAATCTTCAGATGGCAGACCTTCAGGCGTTTTGACATAGAAAAGAAAGAGCGAAAAGCTGGAAAAACTCGAGAAACGGCGAAGGTGGAGGAGTAAGCGGTGGCGTCCATATCGTATAACCGCGTCATACTTGTTGGGAGACTCACGAGAGACCCGGAGGTTCGTTATACCGCATCGGGAACGCAGGTGTCGAGTTTCACGCTTGCCGTTGACAGGCCTGTCGCAGGAAGTGATACCCAGAACACTGATTTTATACCAATTGTAACGTTCGGCAAGCTTGCCGAGTTCGTATCCACTTATCTTACCAAAGGCAGGCTGGTGCTGGTCGAGGGAAGTTTGAGGATCAGAAAGTGGCAGAATCAGCTCGGTGAAACCAGGAGAATAACAGAAGTGTGGGCGGATACGGTTCGTTTCATGGAGACAAAGAAGGCTGTGGAAGCCATGACGAATAACATCACAGAGACAGAAATCACCGATGTTTTCGACCAAACCACCGCAGAGGAAACACCCCCGGAGGATCTTTTCGATTCCTTCGACGAACCTTCTGAAAGCGATGAACCACCATTTTAAGGAGGGAAAAACATGGCGAAATCTAAAAAGAGGAGAAAAAGGGTTAAAAGAAAGTGCAGATTGTGTGAGATGAAAATCGATTATGTGGATTACAAGAATATATCGTTGCTGAAGGAATTTCTGACCGATAAGGCCAAGATAACACCAAGAAGGTTGAATGGTAACTGCGCCAAACACCAGAGAATGGTGAAGGCTGCCATAAAAAGGGCGAGACAGATGGCACTTCTTCCATATACCAAAGAATGAGATCCGCCTATCAAAGGGCGGATCTTTTGTTTAATCTGAGGAACTGACACAGGGAGGGAGCACGTATGAAACTGGCACTGGTCATCAGTACCTCGGATGCTGCTTTTGATGCCCTGGCTTTCAAAGGAGATTTGGAAAATGGAGTGAGGATGGCGAAGGAGATAGGATATGACGCCGTTGAAATAGCCGTACGGGATCCAAAAACGGTTAATGTCACGGATATAAGAAAGTTGCTGGATGAACTGAACATGAGTGTATCGGCTATTGGTACAGGTCAGGGATATCTCGCGGAGGGCTTGAACATGGTTGATGAAAGCGACGAAATACAGAATAAAACCATGCAGCGTTTGAGAGATCATGTGGATTTTGCCTCCGAATTCGGTGCAATGGTCATTATCGGATTCATAAGAGGAACAGCTAAAGGACGGTCCAGGAAGGAAGTGGAGGATATCTTCGTGAAGAATCTGACGAACCTTGCCGATTATGCAGCAGGTAAAAACGTGAAAATAGTTGTCGAGCCACTGAATCGATATGAAACGGATTTTATAAACACTCTGTCGGAAGCGGAGAGAATCATAGAACGTGTGGGAGCAGGGAATGTGGGAATCCTTGCCGACACATTTCACATGAACATAGAAGAGGTGGATATTTGCGAAGAGTTGATGAGGATAAAGGATAAACTTTATCATTTTCATGTGGCGGATAGCAATCGATGGGCGCCAGGAGCCGGTCATCTGGATTTTAAACCCATCATAGAAACCCTTCGAAAAGCGGGATACAAGGATTACATAGCCGTGGAATGCTTACCTTTACCGGGGGGAGCGCGGGAATCGGCGGAGCTGGCATTCCGAACGATGAAAGATCTGCTGTCCGAACTTCCCTCATGAAAGACCCCCACTGAGGGGTCTTTCATTCATTCTCCATACTTTTCAAACGCTCAGTATAAACGGCTTCATCGTATCTCAACATGTAAATCCCTTTTTTATAGTTTCCCAATTCCTCCTCTATGGGTTCACGTTTCAACATTTTCAATATCAATCTGGGAAAGTTGGCTCCCGCCCGATAGCTCAGGGGATACCCCCCTCCGAAGCGCGCGTTTATTTCCGTGAACATGTATTTTTTGTTATCTCTGAAGAGCTGAACGTTTATGGCTCCAAGAGGTTTGAAATGTTTCGAAATGACTCTGGCGTATTCCAGAAGCCTGGGGTCCCAGATGGTGATCCCCCTTTCCACTTCACCCCCACGAACCTTCAAACGCAACCTGGGTACAGCCTGAATGCATCTGCCATCACCGGTACCGAATATGTCCATGGTTATCTCGCAACCTGTGGCTATCTCCTGCACGATATGTTCAGGGGTGCTCAAAGCTCTCAATTGGTCGATGTTGTGCACTTTGTATATGCCCTTACCTGCCGAACCGTATCGTGGTTTCAAAAGAACCGGATACCGCGGTTCGAGATCTTCAAAATCCTTCAGATCCCAGGTTTCAGGTGTAGGAATTCCAATGTTCTTGAAAAATCGGAAGGTCTTTAACTTGTCAGCGGATATTTGCACGCTTTCATAATCCGATATGAGTACCAGGGTACCCGATTTTTCGAAATGACTTCTGTAGCGTGATATAACCAGCAACTCGGGATCGACCAGTGGAATGAGAAGATCCACAGCATTTTTTCGACATATCTCCAGCAAGCGTTCTGCATGGTCATCACGTGATATGTCCTTTGGAACGGTGAATATCCTGTCGAGAAAGAAAAAACTTGGAGAAGAAGGATCGTTCGATGCACCGAACAGTATCACAGAATCTCCGAACTCTTTCCGGAAAATCTTTATCAACTCGACACGACGCCCTGGTGAGGAAAAGAGGATTCTGTACCTGTTCATTTCTCCTCTCGCTCTCTCTTCAGGAGTTCTCTTACTCTGTCGAGTATTTCGGGCATGGTCAAACTCGCCTTTTCACCCGTAAGAATGTTTTCACTCCAGTCTTTTTCATAAAGTTCGGTGGCACTCTTATCTTTCAGTATTATCACGTTGTTGTAGACCCTTGCAACATCCTGGATGAATTTTGAACGTATCTGAGCGAAGTTCTCAAAGTTTTCCACGAATTTCTTCGCTCTCTCCTCGAGACGGGATGGTATCTTTCCCTGTTCCACCAGTTCTTTGTTCCATTGATAGACGGGTTCATACAGTTCATACACATCGTTGATGAGTGTTAAAGCTTCCTGATACATCTTTTTGTTGATGAAATTCTGTATGAGCGCTTTCATAACCTCGAAGGTTTTATCGGGTATTCCCCATCTTCTCTTCATGATTTCGTACTTGCAGGCCCACAGTTCCCGTGACAGTATCTCTTTTATCTTGCTGTACGTTTCCGGGTTCATCCTCTCGAGTCTGATGAGGGACCTCAGATATTCCTCATAAATGCTTTCCCAATCTTTGAACCTGTTCCAGGTATCCGGAATAACGTATATTGCTTTGTCATACCAATGTTTGTAAGCTTGATAATATTTGCTTCTATAACTCAGAAGTTCCTTCAATGCATCGTCTATAACATCTCCTAAAATGGGATAGGATGATTTCAATTTCTGTAATCTGCCGATGGTTTTATTGCACAGGAGGATCAGGTTCACATAGTGTCGACCCAGCACCCTGTAGGAGTTCTTTTCGTTGAAGCACATGAAGGAACCTTCAAAGTAGTCGACGTTGTCCTGAACCTGCTGGAAGGTGTACAGTTCCGAGAAATTCAACACCGCATTGACATCGTCGAGTTTCAATCCCTGTTTTGATGCCTGCTCGATAACCATGTACACCTTTTTCAATGGCCAGTCCCTTATTTGGGCTTCCATCAAAGGAATGGCGGGGGAAAGTCCCTTCTGTGGATGTTTCCACGGTCCCAAACTTTCATTCCCTCTGTAAACTTCGGGGATGAATTTCGTCATTGGCTCTCCTTCCACGAAAGCTTCACGCAGTACCGCGAGTTTCTCCTCGTCACTTTTTGCACGTGAGAGACGATCGAGAAACTCGAGCGTTCTCTGTTCTCTGGAACAGAGGATACCCAGGTAGAACATGGCCTTACCGTATGTGGGATTGTAATCCAGAGAGGCCATCAGGTATTCCCGGGCCTTGAAATAGTAGCTGTCTCGTCTTTCAGCGTAAACCTTCTGTGCATTTTTGATTTTTTCCAGCGCGTCCAGTATCTGACGCCGATATTTCTCCTCTTCTTCCTCCCGCGCTTTTCCTATCTGCAGAATCAACGTTTCCTCGGATGCCCGTGGATACGCTTTCTTGTATTCCGGCATCTTGAGGGCGAGATAGCGTGCAGGATCAAGGTATTCGAATCTTCCAGTGTGATTCTCAAGATCTTGCTTCAACGCCAGAAATTCCCTTTCTTTCGCTTCCAGATCCCGCAACGCTTTCTCATAAGCAGTTATTTTCTGATAGTACACATTTCCCCATCTGAACATCACTTCGCCCAGGAAGAAATTCCATCTCAGGAAAGTGCTCACGATGGCAACCACCATCACGCCAACCAGACACAGTTTGTAAATCAAACCTTTGATTTCGCATTTTCTGGAGAAGAACCCATCCTTGTTGAAGTACTTACCCACTCCCACAGCCCCGAGGAAGAGTGCGATCATGCCGTTGGGCATCAGGTGTACTGGAAATGATGTGGCACTGTGAAGAACGAGCACGATGAATCCGGATGCTATCGTTATGAACAGAAGCACGTCGTCGCTATCCTGAAGCTTCAGAATGTTTCTGAAAAAGAATATGGCCATGCTCACAATAAGTCCAATTATTGTGAGGAATCCAACCAACCCCGTTTCCCCAAGTACCTGAAGATAATCGTTGTGGGTACGTTTGAAATTGTTCCATGCGTGCATCCACTGCGGAATGTCTCTCTGGACATCTCCAAGGTATGTTATGGTGTATATCTGATAGGTACCTATACCGGTCCCGAATATCTTATGTTTTCTCCACTGATATACCGATGACATCCACGAGAGTAATCTTCCTTCTCTGCTACTCACATCGGTAACTATGCTCTTTATTCTCTGAGGTGCACTCACAGCACCGGGATTGAGAGAGTTCTCTGTAGAATATATCCACACGAAAACGATGGATGCCAGAATCGCGACGATGAAAAAGATTCTGTTCAACTTTTTGAGCCTTTCCGATAACTTCGGATCCAGTTTCGTTAGTTTTTCTCTGTCCACCGCCCTGGAAGCTCCCTTCAATTTCCAGAGGAGAAGACTTATTCCGAATATCACAAAGGCACTTATCAGTGAGATGTATGTGGATCTGTTAGTGGCCAGGAGAACAACAGCTGTGAATGTAACGTAATATACCGTCGAGATCAGCTTCATTATGAAAATTTTCTTATAGATCCTTTCCTTTTTCTCCCTGTCGAATTCCAATCCATAATCGTAGCTCAGCATGAAATATAAAGCCAGCGGCATCAACGTACCCAGAAAATCCGCCACGAAATTGGGATTGCCAATTGTGGATTTCATGTTGGTCTTGAGAAAAGCGCGGCCTATCCTCCCAAGCCAGATATCGTATCCCGTGTAGAAGTTGAGCAGGGCATCCACCGCAACGAACATCCCACCCGACAACACTATGAAAAGGAATCTATTTATAACCGCTTTGGCGATCACTCTGTTGGATATGTACAGGGCCATTATAAACACGTAAAGAACATAGAAAGCCATATCGAGCGTATAGCGTAGATAATATGGATTTTCCTTGGCTACATTTACAGCGCTCAGAAAAGCGGCCAGAGCGAAAAACCCCAGGAAAACGTGAGGAAGGGTGATGTAAAGTTTGTACCCATCCCTGCGCATACCACGTAGAGCGAGAATCCCGAAAAGCAGAGTCATGAGAAGGGTGAATACCGCATACTTCTGCGTCATGAATTCGTATGTTACTCCGGGTATAGCCAGCACCGGTATGACGATGGCCGAGATATACAGAATCGTTTCCTCGAATGTAGTTATACCCTTTTCGTTTACGCCTTGACCAGCCCTGTTCATCCTCATTCCCCCTTATTTTTGAAGATGTTCGGAACACTCCATAGATTCTAGCATGTTTCCTTCATCCAATGCGCAACACCTTTGAATAAACCAGGATACCTTTTATGGTCAGATCGGGATCAAACTCCTCGAATATCTCCGAATGCTCGAAGATGAGGAACGCTTCACCACCCGTGGCCACCACCGGGAAGTTCGTCCCATAAGTTTTCTGTATTTCGGCTATTATGCCCTCTATAGCATACCGCGTGCCCATGACTATACCCACTCTTATGTTCTCATCCGTATCTTTCCCTACTGGTTTACAGGGCATTTCGAGTTCCACCTGAGGAAGTTTGGCGGCTTTGCGAAACAGGGCATGCAGCGCTGTCATCAAGCCTGGAAGAATGGCTCCGCCTTCGAATTTGCTTTGATGAAGAACATCGATGGTTATCGCCGTACCGAAATCCACAACTATGATGTTTTCACCATACTTTTCCCAGCCACCGAGCACATTCGCCACCCTGTCGGCTCCTATCTGTGAGGGTGTGGGCACATTCCAGACTATTGGAAGATCGGTTCTTGCTGTTACCCACAGAATGTGAGTGTTCAAATATTTAACGGCGAATCTTTCAAGGGATGGATTAACGTATGGGACCACAGAAGCCGCCACGAAACTTTCGATGTGACCAAAATCCACTTCGTTTCTTTCGAAGAAAGGTGCAAGATGTGCGAACAGTTCGTCTTCCGTTTCGTACTTTCCGGTGGTCAATCGCCAGGAAGCCAGTACATCCTTCCCATCCGAGATGCCGAAAACGCTGTGGGTGTTTCCTATGTCGGCGAGAAGTATCATGGTATTGCCTCCCTCTGCCTGTACCTTATGGCCTCAACGAGATGTTCGGCTTTCACGTCTTTCGACGCTTCCAGATCAGCGATGGTTCTCGAAACCTTAAGAACCTTTTCTATGGCACGTGCACTCATCTTCAATGCTTTAACGGATTCCTCCAGTATCTTTTCACATGTTGGATCCAGTTTAACATGTTCTCTGAGCATCTTGCCATCCATGTGTGCGTTACACCTTATCTTCTTCCCTGCAAAGCGTTTGAGCTGTATGGTGCGAGCCATCATGACTTTCTCCCGCATCGTCGCTGAATCGCTGGATGAGGTTGAAGATCTATACTCCTCGTAGGTGAGCCTTGGAACGTTGATGAAGATGTCTATTCTGTCCAGCAAAGGCCCCGATATCTTTTTGTTATAACGCATGATTTCCGATATTGAACACGTGCAGTCATGTTCCCTGTCACCGTACCAACCACAGGGACAGGGATTCTGCGCTGCCACCAGCATGAAACGTGCGGGATATCTCACCGTGGCTTTAGCACGTGCAACGGTTATGTGCCCATTCTCCATAGGCTCTCTGAGTGCTTCGATAACATCCCTTCTGAATTCGGGCAATTCATCCAGAAATAGCACTCCATTGTGTGCCAGGCTTATCTCACCCGGTTTGGCCGTTGCTCCACCTCCAACCAGGGCGGCGATGGAAGCGCTGTGGTGTGGACTGCGGAATGGACGCCTGAGAACGTAACCTTCTGGAGGGAGTAAACCGGCTACACTGTATATTTTGCTGGTTTCAAGTATTTCTTCCTCCGTCATCGGTGGAAGTATCGTTACCAGACGTTTTGCCAGCATGGTCTTTCCAGAACCCGGACTTCCAATCATGAGTACGTTGTGTGCACCTGCCGCAGCCACCATTAGAGCTCTCTTGGCAGCCTCCTGCCCCCTGACATCCGCCATATCGATGTCCCAATGCGGTGTCGTGTTTTCTAGAATGAGAGGATCCAGGGCGGGAAAATCCCTCATTCCCTGCAAGAAGGCCACAACATCTCTCAAATTTTCGAATGCGTATATTGAACGATTTCTCACAAGCTGTGCCTCTGAAAGGTTAGCTTGCGGGATCAGTATTTTGGTGGTTCCATCCAGTCCGGCAAGTATTGGTAGTAATCCATTTATGCGGCGTACCTCGCCGTTCAACCCCAGCTCCCCGAGTATTAAATAATCATCCTGAAACTCGAGTTGATCGGAGGCGCAGAGAATAGCTATGGCAATGGGAAGATCCAGAGCGCTTCCTTCCTTCTTCAAATCACTCGGGGCAAGGTTGACAACCACCCTACCATCGGGAAACTTGAAACCGAGGCTATTCAATGCACTCCTAACTCGTCTCTTGCTCTCCTTCACCGCCGTGTCACCGAGACCTATTATGTCAACATCGTTGTAAACCGACCTGGGATCTATGTGGGCTTCTACCACCACTTCAATCGGTTCAAGACCTTTCAAAACAGCAGAGCGTACACGAGCATAGCGTTTCATCACACTCCCCCCTACGATTCTTCCCATACCGTTCAATCGCAATGTATCCCAAACCCTTTATCCTGATTACCTCTGGTGAGTTTCTCCACCAGAGTTCTTATGATTACCCTCAAATCAGTATGTGTAATTTCAGAACCGTGTAGGCAGGCTATGGAAACCATGGATTTGGCTGTCTTATCTCCTATACCCACCGATATGCTCAAAGGAACTATCAGGCGAGCGGCTATGTTTCTCAACTGATGGAAACTGACTCTGGAAAGAAACACCAGGAAGTATCCTTCTTCCAGCCATGCTATCATGTCGTGTGGCAAACGCACCGAAGATTTCAGGTTTCTGACCGCGTTACGCAGGATAACTTCTTCCAGAGAACCATCACCAACCACATCGATCTTCACCATTAATATTCCGAATTCACGATTGTTCAGTACCTTCATTCCCTCTTTGAATACTTTCTCGAAACTCTCGACGTTCAAAACACGGAACCGGGGATCAAGACCTTTCCCGGAAAGTATTTCCCCTATCACTCCCATGTTACTTCCCACCGTTCGACCACCTCCGAGGGGATCTTTTTCAGGAAATCGTCACCTCTTCTAACCACCAGAACGTTTCCTCTGTAAGGTGAGTATCTTCCGGTTCTCTGCTTGACAAGATACAGGATATCCTTTGCCCGGGTGACGGCCACATAGAATATCCTTTCTTCTTCATCCAGTTTACCGTCCATCAACGACAGCCCGCTGGGAAAATCTCCAGGGTTGACCGAGATCACGAACACCACCCGCCATTCCAGACCCTTCGCCTGGTGTACGGTGGACAGCAAAACCCTCCCATCCTTTTCTTTCTCCTGAGATTCTATATCAACCCTTTCAGCAACGGCCAGGTCTGACAGAAAACTTTGAATATCTTTGTAACGCCCGGCTATTTCCAGCAACCTTTCCACATCCTGCCTTCGCGAGCGATAGTCGGGATACGTGGATTCGAGATAATCCCCGTAAAATCTTGAATAGAACATGTCTATTACCTCTGCAGGATTCGTGGAATGATGAACTTCCTTCAGAATGTTTATTATGGGCGAAAGATCGACTCGAGGTATGGAAAAAGCCTTCACACTCTCCAGAACATCCAGTCCTTCGTCTGCTCCCAGTTCTATAGCGGTGGCGATTCTGGAAGCGTACGTATTTCCAATACCCGGGAACAATTTCAGGAATCTAACCACCGCCAAGGTATCCTTGGGATTGACCAGCAATCTCAGAAGTGCGAGGATATCCTTCACGTGCGCGGCTTCGATGAATCTGGGCCCTGAGAGAAGCTTATATGGTATACCCTTGTGGTCCAGCTGCATCTGCAACTCCAGTGAATGAGAGTGACTCCTGTACAAAACCGCTATTTCATGTGGTGGTATTCCATCCTGGATCAGCTCGCCTATTCTCTGGGATACAAATTGAGCTTCTTCGAATCTGTCCCATGTGGTTACTATTGCAGGTTTCGGACCGGAAGGTCTCGCGGATCTCAACTCTTTAGGTATGGAACCGGAAGGCCGAATAGCGTTTATGAGCTCCACTATCTCTGGTGTACTCCTGTAGTTGGTTTGTATCTTGAAAACCTTCGTATCCTCCCTTTCGAGGAAATCCCTGATGTTTTCAAAACGTGCTCCTCTGAACGAGTATATGCTTTGGGCGTCGTCTCCAACCACCATGAGGTTACCGTGTACCGATGACAGTAACTCAACGATTTTGTACTGAACGATGTTGGTATCCTGAAATTCATCCACGAGGACCCATCTGTATTTCTCACTCTCCCTGTTTCGCACTCCCTCATCCGTTTCCAGAAGATGGAGAGTGTGTACGAGAAGATCGTCGTAATCCAGGGCGTTCTGTTTGCGCTTCAATTCCGTGTACTTATCCAGTATACGCTCCAGATGGGATTTGAGCGGCAGAAAACGCGGGTTTATGGACTCTATGGCACCTTCCAGGGAGGAAAGGGTGTTGTACATGTAGGAGAAAATACTCTGTATCACGGAAGCGCGGGGGAAGAATTTTTTCTCACTTTTGTCCAGAGCCTCCACTATTTCAGAGCGTGCAATATTTACTAATTCCTGAGCATCATCGGCATCGAGAATGGTGAAGTTCGATTCGTACCCCAATTTCCGTGCATATTTGCGCAGGAGCACGTTACAAACATGGTGAAAAGTGCCGGCCAGCATACCTTCGAGGTTTGAGTTACTCACCAGTCGGGCGCGTTCCGTCATCTCACGTGCAGCTGCTCTTGTGAAAGTAACCAGCAGGATGGAGGAGGGTTTCATACCTCTCCTTACCAGATATGCTATCTTGTGTGTCACCACACGTGTTTTGCCCGAACCAGGACCTGCAACGACTATAACGTGACCCTGAGATTCTGTCACGGCTCTGAACTGTTCATCATCGAGATACTCCCGTATATCATCTAAAGTTTGAGATGAACCCAATTTGTACTTCTTCAACGTTATTACCTCCCAGAAATGAGTATACCATTCACATGTTAGAATAATCCGGGAGTGATGGAATCATGAGGATACTGGTTACCAATGACGATGGAATAACCGCCCCAGGTCTACGGGAACTTGTGAACACGTTGAGCGAGAAACATGAAGTACTTGTAGTTGCACCTTCACAAGAAGCAAGCGCGACAGGACATGCGATAACCATACGATTGCCCATATGGGTGAAGGAAATGAAGATAGATGATAAATTTCTCGGTTATTCTGTTATGGGAACACCTGCGGACTGTGTTAAACTCGGTCTTGATGTTTTCAGCAAGGGTAAGGTGGATCTGATACTCAGTGGGATCAACAGAGGTCCGAACCTGGGAACGGACATAATATATTCTGGAACTGTTTCGGGGGCACTGGAAGGAGCACTTCAGGGTGTGCCATCCATGGCCATATCCATGTGCGATTTCGATGATCCGAAGTATGAAACGGGCGCGAAGGTCGCTGAAAAACTGGTGGATGAGTTTCCATGGGAGTTGCTGCCGGAGTTTTGCGCTATAAACGTTAACGTACCCGATCTTCCCTATGAAGAAATAAAAGGATTCAGAGTGACCAGGCAGAGCAGGCGCAGGTACCGCGACTACTTCGAGGCTCGTCGCGATCCCTACGGGAATACGTACTACTGGATGCTGGGTGATGTGATTGAGGACGATACCTCACCCGATTCCGATTATCTTGCGGTCAAAGAGGGATATGTTTCCATAACACCTATAACCATCTTTCTTACTGCTGAAGATGTCTATAAAGAACTGAAGAGGAGGATGAAATGGTGAGAATAAGGATAATAGGAGATCCGATATTGAGGATGAAGGCAAAACCCGTGAGGATATTCGATTCCTCCCTGCGGAATTTGATACGGGCCATGATAGACGTGATGCTCCAGAACGACGGTGTGGGGTTAGCAGCTCCCCAGGTGGGGGTGGGAATAAGGTTGTTCGTCTTCGATGATCGTAGTGGAGCGGAGCCGCGTGCCATAGTGAATCCCGAGATGGTGGAACACTCGGAGGACAGGGTGATAGGAGAAGAAGGATGTCTGAGTATACCCAACGTGTACGCTGAAGTTGAGAGATACAGATGGGTGAGGTTGAAGTACAGAAACGAGTGGGGTGAAGAAAAAGAGGAAGTGTTTGAGGATTACGTGGCACGAATCGTGCAACATGAATTCGATCATCTTGATGGTGTGTTGTTCATAGACAGATTAACGGAGGAAGAACGCAGAATACTGAAACCTGTACTTCTGGAAATTTCAAAACAACACAGGGGTGTAAGAAGTTGGAACAAAATCTAGTCTTTATGGGTTCGGGAGAATTCGGAGCGGGATGCCTGAAGGGACTCGTGGAAAACGGACACGAACCTGTCGCTGTTATAACACAGAAAAGTAAACCATGTGGACGTGGCAGGAAGGTGAAGTCCACACATGTTAAATCCACGGCTGAAAAGATGGGGTTGAACGTTCTGGAAGTTCAGAGCGTGAACAAAGGAGAAGGATGGAACAAACTTTCTGAGCTCAAGCCGGATGTTATCGTGGTTGCGGACTTTGGGCAAATTCTTTCACAGCGTGTTCTGGATTTACCCCCATTGGGATGTTTCAACGTTCATCCCTCGCTTTTACCCAGATACAGGGGGGCGGCACCCATTCAGAGAACACTCGAAAACGGTGAAACCGAAACCGGGGTGAGTATCTTCAAAATTGTCAAAGAGTTAGACGCGGGACCAATAGCTCTTCAGAAAAAGATCAGGGTTGATTACGACGACAACTTCGCTTCGCTTTTCAAAAAACTTCTGGATCTTGCCGTTGATCTTCTGTGTGAGTTCATGGAAAAGTTGAAAGAAGGAAGAGTGAAGTTAATCTCACAGGATGAGAAGCTGGCAACCTACGCACCGAAAGTGGAACCACATGATTTACTGATACGCTGGTCTGAACCCGCTGAAAAAGTCAGAAACAAAATACGTGCGTACGATCCAAAACCCGGTGCTTATTCCTATTTAGATGGTGAGCGTGTTAAATTGTTTGAGGTTCGTGAAGTGGAAAAAGTTGCTGGAGAGGCTGGAAACATCGTAAAAATAGAGAAAAAAGGTATGCTGGTTACTACGGGTGAAGGAGGAGTGTGGATATCGAAAATTCAGTTTCCCGGCAAACGAGTTGTACATGTCTGGGATGCGTACATCGGACGTAGATTGAAAGAAGGGGGGAAGTTCGATGTCCATTGTCACCAGAACGGGAGATGATGGAACGACCAGAACACCTACAGGTAAAAAAGTGAGGAAGGATCACCCGGTGGTGGAATTCATCGGGCAGCTGGATGAATTGATCTCCTTCCTGGGACTCGCCAAACACAAAGTGGATGCATCTTTGAAAGGCGATGTACAGGCATTGCAGAGAAAGCTCTTTGGTATCACCCAATGTCTCTGTGCCCCAGAGAATGGATGCGCTCCCGTTAACGACGATCTCAAATGGGTTGAAGAAAGGATAAAACATTATGAATCGTTTCTGGAAATGGATGGTTTTTTTATACCCGGTGGCACTGAAGGTTCAGCACTACTGGATGTGTGTAGAAGCGTGGCCAGGAGAGCCGAGAGAGCGATGAGCCGTGTACACAGAGATGTTCAAGAAAACGAAATCGTTATGAAGTTCATGAACAGACTATCGGATCTGCTCTTTCTCATGGCACGATATCAGGAGAAGATCTGTGACAAGCTGGAGAAACTGTAAACGGGGGGAGACATATTGGCACATGACACACTGGAAACTTTCAAAGATTTGATGATATATGAGGTTTTCGCACGTGCATATTCCGAAGACAAGGGGAAACGATTCGTCGCTATAAAGGAAGATCTACCACGCATAAAATCTCTGGGAATAAACGTTTTATGGTTGATGCCGATACATCCCACGGGTGAGAAGGACAGGAAGGGAACCCTTGGCTCACCGTACGCCATAAAGGATTATTATTCCATAGACCCTTCCATAGGAAGTGAAGAAGATTTCAAGGATCTCGTAAAGATGGCGCATGAGATGAAGATCAAGGTTATTATGGACATGGTTCTCAATCACTGTGCCACCGATTCCCCTCTGGTTAAGAAACATCCGGAATGGTTTATAAGAGACGAAGATGGGAAACCATCGAGGAAAGTCGATGATTGGAGCGATGTTTACGATTTCGACTACTCGAACCCGGAGGTCATGGAATACATGCTGAAGATGATGAAGTACTGGGTAAAGGAATTCGATATCGATGGTTTCAGATGTGATGTCGCCGGTCTGGTTCCGTTGGTGTTCTGGTTGAGAAGCCGGCGAGAACTGAGTGAATTGAAACCGAACATCATATGGATTTCGGAGACCCACGATGCTCACATGTATGAGGCTTTCGATATAACTTACGATTACGACGGTTACTACAAGTTCAAAGATTTTCTTTTGGGTAAGGGAACACTCCGCGAGTACCTACAGTTCGTAGAGTTCCAGGATAGACTGTATCCCTCCAATTACATAAAAATGAGATTTCTCGAAAATCACGACCAGGAACGGATCGCCAAACTGGTGGAAGACGAAGCCCTTCTCAGGAATCTGGTGGTCTGGCTCTTCACCCTGAAGGGTGTACCGCTGGTGTACAACGGTCAGGAATACGGATTAAAGGAAAAACCGGATATATTCAATACCTACATCATTCCTTGGTCTGAAGGAAAAAAGGAGATCTTCGATTTCTATATGAGAGTGGCGCATTTCAGAAGTTCATCGTATGTGGTGAGACACGGAAATTTCAAGTTGCTGGTCAACGATTGTCCCAACCACGTGATATCGTACTGTGCCTTCATCGATCGACGTTTCATTCTCTTCGTACTCAACCTGTCGGGTGGAGAAAAAGAAGTACACGTTGATCTGTCGGAGTTCACTCAAAATGTGTGGTTTCATGCTTACAATCCGTTGAGTGAGGAAACCGTGAGATTGAGAATCGATGGAAATGGAAAGGCGAAGGTGATTCTCTCCAAAGAACCGTTGATCGCTTCAGGATATTTGAGGTGAGTGAAATGCACATGGGATATGCGAGACTGCTGCTCAAACTCATCAACGTCAGAAGTCTCAAGGAGAAAAGAAGTCACGTCAAAAGATTGATAAACGACCTGAGGAAGAAATTCAACGTGTCGGTCATAGAATCCGGCGAAAACGATTCCAAAGCCTATATGGAAATCGCCTTTTCGATCGTTGCGAGAAGTAAAGGTGAGCTTGATTCCTTGATCGAAAGGGTGGAAAACTTCATAGAATACGATTGTGGATATATGATAGTGGATGAGGAGAAGGAGGCATGGTAAAGATGAAAAGGGGTGTGTTTTTGTTTCTGATAGTTTGCTGCATTGGTATTCTCGGTTTTTCGATCACGCTGACGATTCTGCAAAATGGCGTTACCCTTGTGGAAGAAAAGATAGCACTTCAAAAAGGAGAAAACTGGATCGAGCTGGTTACCCAGCCTGAGCCCCCGATGATCTTCACATCACCACATATTCAGGCTGTGATAAAGGACAACAAGATGGCGATGCTCATGACGCCGTCTGCCACCTTAACGCACATCGTTTACACATCCAGAGCTTTCGACTGGAAGATGTACTACATGGTGGAGCTAACGGGAAGTCTGAAAGGTAGCATCACACTTTACAGTCCATTGGACATCGAGGCGAATGTGGTGGTGGGAGCGGGAGAATTCGGATCCTTCACCGGTGCAGCCAGAAATTCCGGCTTGAAATATGCCGCCACTGAAATGGGGGTGCAGCGCGTGCCTCCAGTTCATGTTGAAACAGCCAGATTTTATGAGCTCGGCAGGCTGCATCTGAAAAACGGGTGGAACACCATAGTCCTTCTGGAAAGTGAAGTGGCGTGGAAGAAGAAAGCCCTATTCGCTCCAGGTGGTGATACCAGAGATGAAAATCTTGTGGCGGTGGCCTACTGCGAAAAAGCACCGCTGGATTTGCCCGGAGGAATGGCCTACATCTTCGATGAAGGGAAATTCGCGGGATTCGCTCTGATATCCAATATGGCGAAAAACCAGAAGATCGAGATCGAGTACGGGAAGGTGTACGATCTCATCGGTTCACGCACCACCGTTGAAGATAGGTATGAAAGCAAGGAATACAGGGTCAGAACGGTTTCCATAGAGATTCGAAACCTTTCATCCACTCCCAGATTGGTGGAAGTACTGGAAAGACTTCCATGGGATTGGAAGATGGTCAAAACGGAGAAAGAATACACGGTTGTGGATGCCAGAACCATAAAGTACCGTTTCGAGGTAAAAGGAAATGGGGAGGTGAGGTTCAGATATACGATAAGATATCGGAGATGAAGATAACGGAGCACTTACCTGCCAGACTCGTTGAAACTGTTAGAAGTTTACTTTCGGATGAAAGATGGTATCATACGTTATGCGTTGTTGAATGGTGTACAAAACTGGCGAAACGTTTCGAACTGGATTGGAAGAAGTGCGCACTGGTGGGGTTATTGCATGATATGTTCAGGGATACAGAGGTGGAGAAGCTTGTAAAGATGGCGAGGGTGTACAGTATTACACCAACGAGATTTGAAAGAGCTCATCCTGTTCTGTTGCATGGAAAGGTGGCAGCGGAGTACGCGAAGAGAACTCTGGAAATAGATGAAGAGATGTACATGGCCATAGCTTTCCATTCTTCTGGGCATCCTGAGCTGGGTGGAATAGGCAAAGCCCTGGTGGTATCCGATTCGGTGGCAAAGGATCGGGAATACGAAGGTGTCGAAACGCTGAGACGCGAATCGCTGGAAGATCTGAACACTGCCTACATCAAGGTTATCGCCCAGAAAATTACTTATGCTGTTGAGAGGCGATTGTATGTCCTTCAGGAGACCGTTGAAACATGGAATGAATATCTCGAAAGGAGTGATCTTTGTGGAATCTAGAAGATCCCGAAAACGTCCGGTGCGTTTCGTCGTCACCTTGGTTATACTTCTGGCGCTTGTCGCGGTGGCAGTTTACTACACGGCGATGATGACCACCATAAGAACTTCGTACGAATTCCGTGCCAACAGAGTGGATTACCTGTTCTACGATCAAACAAGCGATAATTTTTATCTGATGAGATTCATAACTTCCTCTAAATTGGGGTACATTATAAAGATCCCGGGTAAGGGTTTCTACATAAAAACGAGCAAATCGCTGGATCCCAACAACCTGGAGGTTACCCTGGTGACAATAGAAGAATTTCTGGAGCTGTCCAAAGATGCTTCATTTTATGCGAAGGTCGATGCCGAAACACTGAAGTTCTTGAGACAACTTGCAGGACACCCTGGAGGGTTCATGGAAGTTATCAAGGCCCTTACCACCAGGGGCATAAAGTTGACGGATTATTTGAAAGCCAATTTTTACGCTTCGAGGTTCCGTATGTCGAGTAACCTGAGCGGGGCAGCTTTTCTGAAGTTGCTGGACAGATTGCACAATTCTGGCATCCAGGAGTTTGAAATAAGGGGTATAACGAAGCGTCCCGTTACCATAGTTGTGGGGGACAAGAAGTACGAGAGAATCTATCTGGAGGACGAGGATGTTGAAAGGGTGAGGAATCTCCTGAAATGAAGTGGTTGCATTCACTTGGTGTGTTTGCCCTGCTTCTGGGAATATTCATGATCATCATCTCGCTGTTACCCCTTATAAAACTGGGGGTAGATCTTGTTTACAAACCCATTCCCTATGATCCCGTGTACATATTGATTGTGGGAGTCGATAACGACATCGCTACCGGTGAAGAGAGAACGGACGTAATAATGTTGATGGGTATAAACAAACAAACCGGTGACATTGCCCTGACCAACCTTCCAAGAGATCTATTGATAGGCAAACACAAGATAAACGCTATATATCGCTTCGATGGCATTGAAAAATTGAAAGAGGAATTGTCACAGTTGACAGGATTGACCATTCACAAATACATGGTCGTGGACTACAACCTCTTCAAAATGCTCAGTGAAGAGCTCGGACCCGTCGAGGTGACCATAACCACTCCCATGTATTACGATGATTATCATCAGGGCCTCCACATACGTTTCGATCCGGGAACATACGAACTGAAAGGGGAAGAACTCCTGGCTTATGTGCGCTTCAGAAACGATGAAAGAGGAGATCTCGGCAGAATAGAGAGACAGAGAGAGATTATGATGAAATTGATGGCAAAGCTACGAAACGAAATGGATTACGGTAAATTGATGGCGCTTGGTCTCAAACTACTGTCACAGATGAAAACCGATGTGGAACTCTCCGAAATGGTGTACCTGTACTCCAAGCTGAAAGGTCGTTACTCTTTGAACTTTGTGGAGTTTCCATATACGCTTGACGAAAAAGGTGATGTTTACATCGATGAAAATAGACTGTCTCGTTTTCGGAAAGAAATGGAGTTGTGTAAGTCCTTCCTTCTTTCTGAGGAGCCCAGAATCGTGGTGGTCAAGAATATAGAAAACTACCCTTACAACTTCGAGTACGTGGTCGAAGCGCAGTGGAAAAAACGAAGCAACTGGCGTGTGCAGGCTATCGATGTCGACCTAAAGGTGAAGGGCCTTTCTCCGAATGCCTCCATGGTTTTCATCACCACGAGAAAAGAGAAGGTGAAGAACCAGATACTGAAGGCCCTCAAAAAGGTACATCCCATGCACAGATTCACGATCTACGATTGCTGGAATCTTGAGGGAGCTCAACTGTATTTCAAAATCCTCGAAGCGGTCAACAAACAGCATTATTATCCGGAAAACTTCGACGCACTGGTTGTTCTTGGAGTTGGAGGAACATGAGAGAAACGCTGTTTCTCGCCAGACGGTTCATAACACGGGATAAAAGACACTTCATATTTCCCTTCCTGGCCATAGCGGTTGGAACCATGGGGCTGCTGGTAATACTCTCTGTGATCAGAGGTTTCGATGAATCGCTTTTGAAGACACTCACCAGTTTTTATCCTCATGTCGTTTCCTTCTCACCCAGCGTTCTTGAAAGTTTCGATGGCGGTAAAATGGTACTTTCCGAAAGTGTCGTGATGGCCGGTGACACCGTTAAAGGTTGCATCCTGTTTGGAATAGACGAAAAGATCCAGGAAAGATTCTCCCACATGATAGTGAGGGGAAGGATGCCCTTAAAGGGAGAATGCGTTGTGGGAAAAGATCTCGCCTCCACTCTGATGCTCCGCGAAGGTGATCTCATCACAGTGGTGACAGGCGATTTATCAACAAGAAAAATTAAATCTTTCAGATACACGATCAGCGGTATAGCGGATTTTGGAATCTATCAGTACAATTCGCGTGTCATCATCCTGAACATTTCCGATGCCCTGAATTTTGCTCTGCCCCTCACCGTTTATTATCTGAGTGATCCCCGGAAAGCAGATGAAGTGGCACGCTACGTGGAAAGCAAAACCGGTGCCAGAGCTCTATCGTGGCTTGAGCTCAACGCGACCTATGCCAAGGCCATAAAGATAGATGAATTATTTGCGATGATCATAACCATCTTCGTGGTCATGTTGTCAGGATTCGGTGTTTCCAATTCTGTACTCTACTCCGTGATGAACAGGAGAAAACAAATAGCCATCCTGATGTCCATGGGCATGAGTGCCAGACAGGTTAGAACCATTTTCATTCTCATTCCCCTCGCTGTTGCATTTCTGGGCATCCTGGTGGGAGTTGCATGCGGTATGGTGATCACATCGATGATGAAACTCATCAGGATACCAATACCTTCCGACGTTTTCCTGACCGAGCATCTTCCGGTACTGGTGAAATTTCAGGATGTTCTACTCTCTTCACTGTTCATGATGGGAATAGCGGTGGTCTTCTCACTTCTTCCTTCTTCCCTTGCGAGCAAGGTGGATCCAGGGGAGGTACTCAGAAGTGAATGAGATTCTGAGAGTGGAAGATGTTCACAGAAGTTACGGAACACAGGAGGTTCTCAAAGGTGTGAGCATATCCATTATGGCAGGAGAGTTCGTTGGAATAATGGGTCCATCCGGTAGTGGCAAGACAACGCTTCTGCATATAATGGGTGGGATACTTTCTCCCGACAGCGGAACGGTTAACTATAATGGCAAACAGGTCAATCCGGCTCCGTTGAATTTGAGAGCAGCTTATCGCCGAGAGGTGGGGTTCGTTTTCCAGAATTTCAACATTCTCAACGAGCTCACCGTGCTGGAAAATCTCCTTCTTTCCATGATGGTGGCCCATCTGCCATGTGATAGAGAGGAAGCCATGAAACAGTTGAGGTATGTGGGAATGGAACACAAGGCCGATGCATATCCCGATGAACTGTCGATGGGTGAACTGCAAAGGGTTGCGATAGCCCGGTGTATGGTCAGAAATCCTTCCATAGTTTTCGCCGATGAGCCAACTGGCAGTCTGGATACCGCCAACAAGGAATTGGTGATGGAAATATTCCGGGACATTCATAAACGTGGAAAAACGCTGGTGGTGGTGAGTCACGATTCCAACACTCTAAAAGGGGCAACGCGTATAATCGAGCTGGTTGATGGTAGAATTTTCAACGGAGGACCCCTTCGGTGATAGTTTTTTCCTCTTGAACATTCACCATAAGACCATACGGAAGGAGGGACCCGTCTTGAAATACAGGTATAAGGAACCACCCATTCCATGTGGTGTGTCCAATAGACACGTGCATCTTTCCAGAGAAGATCTGGAAACTCTGTTTGGCGAAGGCTACACGCTCACTCCCATCAAAGAGTTGGGGCAACCAGGCCAGTTCGCAGCCAGGGAAGTGGTCACCATCGTTGGTCCCAAGGGTGCCATCGAGAAAGTCAGAATACTCGGTCCCGTTCGGAAAGAAACCCAGGTGGAAATATCCAGAACCGATGCCTATAAACTCGGCATACATCCACCTGTTAAAGAATCGGGAAATCTGGAAGATACCCCCGGCATAGTTATAGTGGGACCGAACGGCGTGGTTGTGAAGGAAAGAGGTGTGATAATAGCCAAAAGGCATGTGCACATGACACCGGACGATGCGGAAAAATTTGGAGTTCGAGATGGTCAAACGGTGAGAGTGCTGGTTAAAGATGGTGAAAGGAAACTGGTTTTCGACGATGTTTTGGTAAGGGTGCGTGAAGACTATTCCCTTGAATTTCACATAGACACCGACGAAGCCAACGCAGCCATGTTGAACACCGGTGATCCTGTGTGGATACTGGAGGATGATTGAGCGTGAAAGAAACCGGAGAGAAAAAGATCAATTGGGCCAGAAGATACATGAAATTGCTGGAATCCTTCTTCGAAGAATACAGAGACTTGAGGATCTTTAAAGGTGTGAAAATTGTAACAGCCATACATCTGGAAGCCAAGACGGCGAATTTCATACTGTACCTGAAGGAATTGGGCGCGGAACTAACGGTAACAGCATGCAACCCTCTTTCCACTCAGGACGATGTGGCTGAAGCGCTGAAAGCTCGTGGAATAACAGTTTACGCTCGCCGTACACACGATGTAAAGGAGTATTTCTCCAACATTCGAAAAGCGTTGGAAACAGTGCCCAATCTAATCTTAGACGACGGCGCCGATCTCACGGTTATGGTACACACCGAGATGACACGATTATTATCCAGTCTACGTGGAATAAGCGAAGAAACCACAACGGGTGTGCGCAGAGCCAGCGCACTGGCAAAGCAGGGAAAACTCGAAGTCCCTGTGATGGCAGTTAACAACTCGCGAATGAAGTTCCTGTTCGACAACCGTTACGGAACAGGTCAATCCACCTGGGATGCCCTGATGAGAAATACGAACATCCTCATAGCTGGAAAAAACGTTGTCGTGGCAGGATACGGCTGGTGTGGACGTGGAATAGCCATGCGCGCCAGAGGACTCGGTGCAAGGGTTATAGTAACGGAGGTGGATCCCATAAGGGCGGTTGAAGCGGTGATGGATGGCTTCCAGGTTATGAGAATGGAAGATGCTGCGAAACTGGGAGATATTTTCGTTACCTCGACGGGTAACAGGAATATCATCACATGTGAGCATTTCATCCTCATGAAAGATGGTGTTATACTGGCCAACGCCGGACATTTCAATGTCGAAATAGACGTGGAAACCCTCGAGAAGATGGCGATCGAGAAGATCGAGGCCAGGCCCAACGTAACCACCTACGTTCTGGAAGACGGCAGGAAGCTGAACCTGCTGGCCGACGGTCGTCTGGTGAACCTGGCCGCGGGTGACGGACACCCTGTGGAGATAATGGATATATCCTTCTCCCTGCAATTACTTAGTCTCAAGTATTTGCTGGAAAACGATCTTCCGCCTGGAGTGCATCTGTTGCCAGCTGAAATAGATGAAATGGTTGCGAGAAGATTCCTGAAGATTTATGGGTACACGCTGGACACCCTTACCGAAGAGCAGAAGAAATATCTGGAATCAGCGGGCAGTGAGTGAAAAGATGAAATATGGAAGATTCATAAACCCGAGGAAATTCATCGATACACCCCCAGATTGGAATGAGATCTTTCCGAACCCCGGAAAGTTGATGGTGGAAATCGGGTTTGGTTCCGGGGAATTTCTCTGTTCAAAAGCCATAGAAAATCCTGAACACAACTTCGTGGGCTTCGAAACTTCGCTACTCTCCGTGGTGAAAACTCTGAACAGGCTGGAGGCACTCTCACTTGACAACGTGGTGCTCGCATTATTGGATGGTCGATTCGCTTTGAGAGAACTCTTCTCCGATGAATCGGTGAACGCTGTTTTTGCGAACTTTCCCTGTCCCTGGCCGAAAAAGCGCCACGCAAAAAGAAGACTCATAACGGAAGACTTCGTTTCCACACTTTCTGCCGTACTTGAAAAAAATGGGCATTTTGAACTCGTGACAGATGTGAAATGGCTGGCGGAAGAAGCACGGGAAATGTTTCAGAAAAATGGATGTTTCGAACCCGGAGAACTGGAAATCGATCCCGTTAGAAAAGTTCAAACGAAGTACGAAAGGAAATGGCTCAGCCAGGGAAAGCATATTTACAGACTGGTGGTAAGAAAAAAGTCGCGGGGACACGTGGAAAGGATGGTGACATGGGAAATGCCGCATCTTCACATTAAAACCCCTGATTTGAGCAACCTTGAAAGGTTCGTGGATACGGTATATCAGGAAAGCGATAAAACTTTCGTCATCAAAGACGTGTACGCAGACATCAAGAATGAAAATTACCTGTTCCTGATTTTCAGCACCGACCGTGGATTCCAGCAGGAGTACTATCTCAGACTGGCCAGAAAAAAAGAAGGTGGCTGGATACTGAAACTGGATTCCACAACCGTTCCCTTCAGAACCCCCGCTGTCAAATGGTCTGTTGCCAAGATAGGGGAGCTGCTTGGACAACCATGAAACTCCAGAAATTCCTTCAGGAATTCGGTTTTTCGAGAAGAAAGGCGGGGACTGTAATAAAGTCTGGTGAGGTCAAAGTGAATGGTGTCACCATAATGGAACCGTGGTATATCCTCTCAGAGGGTGATGAAGTTGAAGTGAAGGGAAAGGTGTACAGCTTTTCACACCTGCCTCCTCGCCGATACGTGGTGCTGCACAAGCCACGGGGTTACATAACATCGCGTGAAGATCACAGGGGACGTCCAACGGTTTTCGAACTCGTTGAAAGTGATGTTCCTTTGTTTTCAGTGGGAAGACTGGACTACGACACGGAAGGAGTTCTCATCCTCACCAACGATGGCGAACTCGCATACCGCTTGATGCATCCAAAGTATCAGGTGGAACGGGTATATCACGCATTGGTGGAAGGCCTGCCGGATACCCGAGCACTGAAAAAACTCGTGAAAGGCATCAAATTGGGGGATGAACTCGCAAGAGCGAAAAACGTTAAAGTTGTGAAAGTTGTAAAGTCAGGAACATGGCTCGAAATAACAATGACAGAAGGCAAAAAACGAGAAGTCCGGCGCATGCTGAAAGCTGTTGGCCATCCCGTCAAACGTTTGATCCGCATTGTCTACGGCCCCGTACACATATCGCTTGTTCCGGAACCTGGAAGCTACGTGGATATACCACCCGAAACGGTGAATGCCATGAAAAAACTCGTCGGAATATACGATTAAAGTATACCCATCATTTTAAGTGACATGTAAACCATAACGAAGGCAAATATGCGTTTCAGTATAATGGCAGGGATACGATGAGCCATCTTGACTCCCAGTTGCGCCATTGGTACACTCGTCAAAGCCAGACATACCCACTGGAGAAAATTCACGTATCCCAACGAAAAAGCCGGCAAATCTGCTACATTCAAACCGTTGAGAATGTATGAAATCACGCCTCCCGATGAAGTGAATATCATGATGGCTGTAGAAGTTCCCACGGCTTCATGCATACCAAACCCCAATATCAAAACCATAACGGGAACCATCAGAGCACCGCCGCCTATCCCTACAAGACCACAGAAAAACCCCAATATCGATCCCCATAATACGAGCGTTTTCACTGAAAGCTTCTTTTCTCTTCGCGCGATTACTTCCTTTGCTGTCAACATCCGTATGGCACCCAGCAATATGACCACACCAAACATAACAGTTAAAAACCGCCCTGTAAGTTGTGATGCAGTCCATGCTCCCACAAATACTGAACCGGCACCATTATGAAACATCCACCCACACCTGGCATTCCTGAGACGAATCCCACGCTTCCTCCGGTGAAGAGTAGTCAGAATCTTCCCGTTGCTCAAAGAAAAGTACTTCGATACTCCCTCTCTTCTTTCCAGTATCAATCCCGCATCCCGGAGCACCTTGAGATGCCGGGATAACGTACTCACATCCAGTGGAAATTTTGCAACAAGTTCACACAGGCACCTTTCTCCATCTTTTAGAAACTTCAAATTTTTATCCTCCATTTACACGATAAAGCTTGGATATAAAGGATAGAGTTGATGGTGGATACCTTTCGCGACCGAGGCATGTAAAATTCACACAGCACAAAGATGAAGAAGAACAGAGAGGAACGAAGAACTCCTATCCGGTTGGACGAAAACAACGAAAGGGTGAGAATATGGAAGAAGGGTACATATAAGTTTGAATGGTAACAACAGCTGCTGTACATAACTAAACGATCGTAGAGACACAGATAGATTCTGGCTAAAGATATAGATATTTTCTCACAGATGGCGCATATGATCTACAACAAATATACCGTTGTATATTCGATCATAGCAGTATAATACTAATGATAGACACAAACAAAAGGAGAGAAGTTTACTAAGGAGGTAAAGTTAGACACATTGATTGGGAGATTGAAAGAGTGATCAGCATTCTGCAGAAGAATTTTAGTCTGGAATACATCTGGTATGTGAAAAACAAGCATTATAATATGGCAATATGATTAACAATTTTATTGTACAATTTTCGTTCTATGGCTCAATGTTTCGAACGATCGTTCACACAGAAAGGTGGCTGATATTGCTGGTTGTTACTGACTTTTTGAGGCAGACTAGGTAAAGACGAATTGAACCGTGACACAGATAATTCAAAAAATTAAAACATTGGAGGTGGCCTTCATGTTGAAAGACATAGAATGTAGATGTCAAATCGTTAAGAACTTCACGCCATCCTGGTTTGCAAGTGTCATGGGAACGGGAATACTAGCTATGAC
>JAGGZV010000028.1 GCA_021161835.1 Thermotogae bacterium
CCTCTTCCTTTTCGCAGAACTCCCTGTATTCGTTCTCGTCCATGGTATCTTCCAGTTCTGACTCATCCTCGAACTTTATTCTGGCTATCCAGCCCTTCCCTTCAGGATCCTCGTTGACCAGTTCGGGTTTTTGATCCAGCTCCTCGTTTTCCCCCTCCACCTCTCCTGACACCGGTGCGTAAACATCACTTGCCGCCTTGACAGATTCGATGGTGCAGAGAACCTCTCCCTTCTTCACCTTCTTTCCCACCTCGGGTAATTCCACAAACACCACATCACCCAGCTTCTCCTGTGCATACCTGGTGATTCCCACCACCACGATACCGTCTTCCACACTCACCCATTCATGTGTCTTTGTGTACCTTTTCATACCTTTTCCCCTCCCTAATTTTGATATTATTCGGCTTTATCAAGTATAGCACCGTAAATACTTGCGGTGCAAGGTTTCTGATCTCTAAAGAAAAATGAACGAAAGGTCGATATATCTAAAAACAAGCAATATCAATAATTTCTCCAGGGGTGATTTACATGAGGATAGGTGGAATAGGAAGTATGAGATATGAAGTGTACAGGATTCATGCCCACATGAACCTTATCACCGACGGCAAAGGTAGTTTATGAAGAAGCGGGTGGTGTCAAAGACGATGAAGAAAAACTATGGATAGCACATGTTGTGAAAAACAGACACATGTTACAGAAACAGGGTAAGTATCGTTTTGGCAGCATAAGAAAAGATTTCAAGGGATACAATAGGTGGGAAAGCAACTGGAAAAGTGGAAAAATAAGAAATAATCCTTCAGAAAAAGACGCATGGGAGAAAAGCCTTGAAGCAGCAAGAAAAGCATGGACTTCCAAACACGATCCTACACACGGTGCTGTGTTTTTTGTGAGTAAGAAATCGCTAGGAGTAGGCGATAAGGAGAGGATAGATCCTTCTACTGCAAAAAATCTCGCAAAAAAGGCATACAATGATCTTAACCTCTCTATTTATCCACTTGAAGTAGTAATTCCTCCAAAAGGGCATAATTTTGCCCATGTCTTTTTCAGAATAAAGGAAAAGTGAGAGCTATGATTAGTTGAAACCTTAAAAGAGGTGAAACTGTGAGAAAGGGTGCTCTTTTCTTTTTAATGTTCTTTCTGGTGATTTTCAGCATAAGTGTTTATTCTCAGAACACTCCTGAAATAATCTGGCAAAAAACTCTTGGTGGAAGTGATGCTGAAGCTGCTGTAGCTATAGCCGTCACGCCAGATGGAGGGTATATCATTGCAGGTGGCACATATTCAAACGATGGAGATGTAAGCGAAAATCATGGGGAAGAAGATTTCTGGGTAGTGAAACTTGACAAAGATGGAAATATAATCTGGCAGAAAACTTATGGAGGAAGTGATTATGACGAAGCTTATGACATAGCCGTCACGCCAGATGGAGGGTATATCGTTGCAGGTGATACATGCTCAAACGATGGAGACGTAAACGAAAATCATGGGGAAGGAGATTTCCGGGTAGTGAAACTCGATAAAGATGGAAACATCATCTGGCAAAAGACATATGGGGGAAGCGATTGGGAATCTGCTTCAGCTATAGCTACAACTCCAGATGGAGGATATATCGTTGCTGGCTGGACAGGCTCAAAAGATGGAGATGTGGGCAAAAACCATGGAACCAATGATTTTTGGGTGTTAAAGCTTGATAAAGATGGAAACATTATCTGGCAAAGAACTCTTGGTGGAAGTAATCTTGACTTAGCTCAGGACGTAGCAGTAACTCCGGATGGTGGATGTATCGTTGTTGGCTGGACAAGATCGAATGATGGAGATGTTAGCGGAAATCACGGTATGGATGATGTTTGGGTTGTAAAACTTGACAAAGATGGAAATGTGATTTGGAAAAAAACTTATGGTGGTAGTGATGAGGATTACGCGTTTTCTATAATTGCGACTAAGGATGGTGGGTATATATTTGCTGGCTGGACACAATCAAACGATGGAGATGTAAGTGGATGGCATGAAGGATATGATGAGTACGGCTACCCATCCCCTGATTTCTGGATTATCAAGCTTGGTCAGAAATGAATCTCAAAATGAACCTTTTGAAACTGGTGAGAAAGAGCAAAAAGGAAAAAACCATGAAACAAATGACATGAAGAGACCACCATTTTGCTGTCCAGAATATGAGGTGCCTTACTCAATAGCCCTAGAAACTAACAACCAGCCCTACTTCTGGTACGAATACTATATAGGGTGGTGTTGACATATCAACAAACGCAAATGAGAAATACTCTTCGTAACAGGTAACCGAGAATATGGGAAAAGTTACACCTACCGTTACTCCACCGCGAGCATTGCTGTGAAGGTTTCTAAACAGAAAAATTTCCGCGAGGCATTCGATACCCACACTGATGTTATATCCTCCAGTAGTATAAAAGTAGGTTTCTGTAATTACCCCGGTTTCAACGGAAAGATCGAAGGTAAATGGTACAAGTATGGTGTTCTTGAGATCGGCGTGATTTACCTGAAACCCTGCTCTAATCTCTATTGTATAAATTTCTCCCATACTTATGAAGAGACGCGGGATGTATCCCATCCCCACCGAAGTGTAAAAACCGCCACAATCCAATGTGGCTCCCATTCTAAAAAGCATAAATCCACCCATGCTACCGTAAATCTCAACAGCCGCGAGGAAAAAAGTTGAAAAACCCACACAAAACAGTGCCACTAAAATTCTTGTTTTCCCCAATTTTTCCACCTCCAACCTTCGAATTCAACAGCATCGTTTATTAGAACCTGCTATACTTCTATCATCCCATTTGACATTCTTTCATAAAAACAGGAAACTTAATGCCGTGGTTCTGGATAAAAGGAATTTATCGAATGTGTGTAGATAACGTTATACATGGGAAATCTTCTCTGGAAAACTTTTGGTTCTCTGGCTCCGATCGGCACCAACATCACTCTTTTTGACGAAACATCCGTCTTCCATACTCTGTTATCGAATTTCACAGCGAAGTAATATAGGTACGGAGATATCCACCTGAAGTATTTGTGAGCATTTTTCCTGGAAAGGCTGAGAATGCCCAGTCCCTTTTTTCTCTCAGCTAACATCCTCTGAAATTCAACCGCGTTCAATGGCACTCCATCAAGACAGGGAATAACATCCCATTGTGGATCCACAAATATCCATTTTTCCATATCGCGCAAATAGGCTTCAACAACAACGTGACCTGCCCCGGATTTCCTCGTTTCCACGTCTTTCGTCATCAACGATACAATCCTCGCAGGGATTCCAACAGCGTTTAAACAACCACTGAGAACCACGGAATATTCCACGCATCGAAACCTCTTTCCCCTTTTTGCCTCTTCTATGATGGATATGGGGTCCTTTTTTATGGGTTCATTCCTGCCGTTATGCTTCCACAGTCCATGTACCCAGTGGCAAAGCTTTTCCACCCGTTCAAGGTCATTTTTACTACCGGAGATTATCCCTTCAAGATCATATCTTGTACGAAGATCTATAAGATAAGGATCGTTAAGGTCTCCCCACGTAAAATCAAAAGATCTCCCATCCAGCTTCTCATCAAACTTCAACACAGGAACTTTGGGAAAGGTTCTATGAAAGCAAGCAAAATAAACCAATATAATCATACCTGTTATCACAACCAGAAAAATTCTTTTCAAACCACTTTCCTCCCCTACAGGATCTTGCCAACCGAAAGTGTTGAAGGTTTACCACATCCCATATTACAAGGTATATATCCATTTGTTTCTACTTTACCATATTCCATTTGATTTTCAAATATTACATGTTCTCAACTCGGCTATCCATAATCATTTCATAAATTTCTGCACACCCAAATTCTCCTGAGTATAACACTCCATCAGATTGCCGGAATCGCCGCTTTTATCTGTTTTTCTCGTTTCTCAGCTCATTCGCTGCCTCGCGTACAACCTTCCCTGTTTTCATACCAACACCATCACACGGTCGACTGTGTATAGTACAAGAAGAGGAAGAAAAGTGATTACGGATTTGATCATGTCAGAGAAGGATGGTATAATTTAGGGCGGACGGCCCCATAGGATAACGGCTAGTCCACCGGATTCTCAGTCCGGAGGTCGGGGTTCGATTCCCCGTGGGGCTGCCAATAGAGTGGGAAGGTCCCCGCGCTGAGCGGGGATTTGTTTTTTGAAATGCATGGGTGTATACTTGAAACGGTCATCGACCATGTTTCACGGGGCGATGGCGAGAAAAGTTACAAGGAGGTTTTTGAGGTGAGAGGAACAGTTAAATGGTTCAATGTGAAGAAAGGTTATGGATTCATAACAAAGGAGGATGGCACAGACATATTCGTGCACTACAGCGCCATCAATATGCCGGGTTTCAAGAAGCTCATTGAAGGTCAGAAAGTGGAATTCGATGTTGTCGACGGTCCCAAAGGTCCACAGGCCTCCAACGTGAGAGTACTGGAGTAAAACGCAGGACACGAATATTGAACCCGACCGCTTGGTCGGGTTCGTTAATTAAAAAGGGAGGTGGATCCAATGGGGAGGGTTGTGAAAGCACCAAGGGGGAATCAGATCACCTGTAAAAGCTGGCAAACCGAAGCGGCGATGCGAATGCTCATGAACAATCTCGATCCTGAAGTGGCCAAAGACCCTTTGAATCTGGTGGTATATGGTGGTACTGGCAAGGCCGCCAGAAACTGGGAGTGTTTCGACAGAATAGTGGAAACGTTGAAAGAACTCGAAGAAGATGAAACGCTGCTGATACAGAGCGGCAAACCCGTTGCCGTTTTTCGAACACACGAATGGGCACCCAGAGTGCTCATAGCGAATTCTCTTCTGGTTCCCAAATGGGCCAATTGGGAGTATTTCCGGGAACTCGAGGAACGCGGGTTGATCATGTTCGGACAGATGACAGCTGGAAGCTGGATCTACATAGGTACACAGGGTATACTCCAGGGAACTTACGAAACCTTTTACGCGGTGGCGAAAAAATACTTCAATGGTAGTTTGAAAGGAAAATTCGTACTCACGGCAGGTCTGGGAGAAATGGGAGGAGCACAACCGCTGGCCGCGACCATGAACGGGGCGGTCATACTGGTTGTGGAGGTCGACAAAAGAGCCATAGACAGGCGCTTGTCCACAGGGTATCTCGACACCTGGACGGATTCGCTCGACGAAGCGTTGAAGATGGTGGAAGAAGCGCGTCGAGAAGGAAAAGCCATTTCCATAGGCCTACTGGCGAATGCAGCAGAAGTACATCCAGAACTGGTACGCAGGAATATAATACCGGATGTTGTGACAGATCAAACCGCTGCTCACGACCCATTGAACGGTTACATTCCAAAAGGGCTGAGTGTTGAAGAAGCAGCGGAATTGCGGAAAAAAGATCCTGAAGATTATATGAAAAGGGTGCGAGAATCGGTTGCCCAACATGTGGAGGCCATACTTCAAATGAAAAATAGGGGAGCGAAGGTGTTCGAGTACGGTAACAACCTTCGTCGTCTGGCAAAAGACAGTGGTGTTGAAAACGCCTTTGAAATACCAGGATACGTGCCTGAATACATAAGACCTCTCTTTTCAGAAGGTAGCGGACCCTTCAGATGGGTGGCTCTCTCCGGAGATCCAGATGATATTTATAAAACCGACGACAAAGTACTGGAACTCTTCCCTGAAGATGAACACCTTCAGACATGGATAGAGATGGCACGCAAGAAAGTGAAATGGCAGGGACTGCCTGCACGAATATGCTGGCTGCGTTACGGAGAGCGTGAAAAATTTGGAATAGCCATAAACCATATGGTGAGAAAGGGAGAACTTAAAGCACCCGTGGTGATAGGCAGGGACCACCACGATACGGGATCGGTGGCTTCTCCCTACAGGGAAACGGAGGCCATGAAAGATGGATCGGATGCCATTGCTGACTGGCCGATATTGAACGCTCTCCTGAACACTGCAAGTGGTGCAACATGGGTTTCCGTGCATCATGGTGGAGGTGTTGGGATAGGTTATTCCATACATGCCGGCATGGTTGTGGTAGCAGATGGAACAAATATGGCGGAGAAGAAGCTTTCCAGAGTTTTGAACAACGATCCCGGGCTCGGGGTTGTCAGGCATGCAGATGCGGGATACGATATAGCCATTCGAACCGCAAAATCCAGCGGTATAAATATGCCTATGTTAAAATAAAATGATTAATCGAAATAAACGGGTGCAGCACCCCTCCTCCCTCGAAAAACAGCGGAGCAGGGTATTGGAGCGGAGAAGTGTCGGATCCCCCAGCGGAGTCGACAAACCGATGAAAGGGGGAGAACAGTATGAAGAAAGTCTGGAAGGTTATCCTGGTCCTTGGTAGTCTGGTATCATTGATCGCTGCAGCGGTTGGTCACATCAGATGGGGATAATCTAGAATCCGGGGTGCTGCACCCAGGAGGAGGAATAGCAACCGTTGGAATACAGACGCACTCTATACATTGCTCTGTTATTCTCTCTGAGTATCCTGTTGTTTTTATTGTTTGGACCGTTGGAGGCTCCACTTTTTATTCTTTTGACTTTCACCATGATCGGTTGGGGATTGGAATCGTTTGGTGTTTTCTGGGAGGAACACGGAGAAAACGCTCTTATACTTTCGGGTGGTATGGTTATAAATTTCATAACGGCTATCGCTTACGGCCCTGCAGCAGCTTTCATAGTTGCTTTTCTTTCGGATTTCTTTGCTCTTCGAGGACTCAAGAAATTCTATCCTCTTCCCAAAGCCCTATTCAATGCTTCCCAGATTTCAATATGTTCCATGCTCGCAGGATACGTGCACAGAACCCTGGTAAATGCGGGGAGTTATCCCATCCTGAGTATCTCACTATCGGCGGTCGTTTACGTGGGATTGAACGTCACACTGATGGGTCTTCTGGTTTACCTGATAGGTAAAGAAGAATACGAAGAGTTCATCAAAATGCTACCAACGATGCTTCTGGCAGCCTTGATACCCATGATCTTCATGGGAGTAATAGGAGCGGTGCTGTACCTGCAATTTGGAATGCTGGCTGTTGGTGGCATAATAGCGGGAATAATCTTTATAAACTTCACGAGTTTACTCCTGGTAAAGTACAGGAAAGCACAGATAGAGATGTTACTCGCAATGGTAAAAGCTCTCGAAGAAAGAGATCCATACACCAAGGGCCACAGCGAAAGGGTGGCAAACTACGCGAAGCTTCTGGCCAGGAAACTCAACATGAGTCACAAGAAAGAAAACCTTCTTTACATCGCCGGGCTCCTGCACGATATAGGGAAAATAGGAATACCCGATGAGGTGTTGAACAAACCCGCGAATCTCACGGATGAAGAATTCAAGATGATCATGGAACATCCAATTAAAGGAGAAGAAATCATCTCCCAGTTCACCCATCTCGGACCTATCCTTCCATATGTCCGACATCATCACGAGTCGTGGGATGGAAGTGGTTACCCCGATGGATTGAAAGGTGAGGAAATCCCGCTGGAAGCACGTATACTCGCGATAGTGGACGTATACGACGCACTGACGACCAACAGAGCATATCGTAAAGCATATTCCAGAGAAGAAGCACTTGAAATGATGAAAAGAATGAAAGGTAAAAAATTCGACCCCAGATTGCTCGAAATATTTTTTGAACTCATGGAAACAGGAGACGAGTTCAAATTCATGGCTGGTTGAATTCAACCTATGCTACTTTCCATCTCCAGACTCACCAGTCTGTTCAGTTCCACCGCATATTCAAGGGGTAATTCCTTTATTATGGGTTCGAAAAACCCTCTAACTATGAGCTCACGTGCCTGCTGTTCGTTGAGACCACGGCTCATGAGATAGAATATTTGTTCATCAGATATTCTCCCTATTCTGGCTTCATGACCCACATCGGATTCGTTGTTCATCACCTCTATGATTGGAAGGGTATCGGCCCTGGATCTGTTATCCAGCATGAGCGAGGAACAACGGACAGTCGAACGTGAATGCCGTGCTTTCTCCGATATGTGTAACAATCCCCTGTAAAATGCCCAACCTCCACCGGAACTTATACTCCTGGCATCCACCACCGATGTGGTGAAAGGAGCGAGATGTATCATCTTCGCGCCGGTATCGAGATGCTGTCCCTTACCAGCATACGTCACCGACAGGAAATTACCCGTTCCTCCTTTACCCTTCAACATGGTCGCCGGATAAAGCATGGTTTTGAAACTACCGAATGACCCGGAAACCCATTCCATGATACCTTCTTCCTCGACAATGGCAATTTTCGTGTTGAGATTGTATGTATTCTTACTCCAGTTCTGTATGGTTATGTATTTAACCTTTGCTCCTTTTCTGACCAGAATTTCGACCGCACCGGCATGAAGATTCAGTATGTTGTATCTTGGTGCGGAGCATCCCTCAATGTACGTTACCTCACTACCCTCATCGGCTATTATCAACGTATGTTCGAACTGGCCCGCCCCTGGTGCCCCCATCATGAAGTAACCCTGCAGAGGCAGGGGAACCTTCACACCTTTCGGAACATAAACGAAACTTCCACCACTCCACACAGCGCCATGCAAAGCAGCGTATTTATGGAGCGTTGGTTTGACCACCTTCATGAAATGATCTTTAACCATGTCAGGGTATTTGCGCAACGCCGTGTCCATATCCAGAAACACGACTCCTATACTTTCGAGTTCTTCCTTTATATTCTGATAAACCGTTTCGGAGTCATACTGTGCGCCGACACCAGCCAGGATTTTCCTTTCCGCTTCGGGTATGCCAAGCTTCTCGAAAGCCTCCTTTATTTCCTTGGGTACGTCATCCCAGCTTCTGGCTTTCTGTGCATCAGGTTTCAAGTAGGCAACTATTTCGTCCACTTTCAAATCTGCGATGTCCACTCCAAACCGTGGTTCATGCCAGGTTTCGAATATCCTCAAACATTTGAGACGATGCTCGAACATCCAGGCCGGTTCATCCTTCGATTTTGAAATCTCTTCTATCACTTCCTTCGTCAAACCTGGGGATGTTTTCTTGGTGTATTCGACGTCTACTTTTACATTGAACATGTCCTCTCTTTCGTTGAGCACGCTGGGATTCAAGAGTTCTTCACCTCCGAGTATCCTTTTTCCTCCACCCATCTCACCAGCTCTGCACCATCCGATCGAACTATGCGACCGTTCATGAGTATGTGAACCTTATGAGGTGATATGTAGTTGAGTATTCTACTGTAGTGTGTTATTATCAACAGCGCTCTGCCGTTGTCCAAACCCTCCGATATTACTTCGGAAACCAGCTTGAGGGCATCAACGTCGAGACCGGAATCTATTTCATCCAGGATGATCAAACGGGGTTCCATCGTTTTCATTTGCAACACTTCGGACTTCTTCCGTTCGCCACCTGACATACCAACGTTGAGATACCTCATCAGAAAATTGGATGAAAGTTTGAGTGAATCAGCCGCCTTCTGAAATTTTTTCTCCATTTCCAGCGGATTTAATCCTTTTTCCAGAACCCTCAACACCGTTCCCATGAAAGTCCTCAATTTCACACCGGGTATCTCGGGCGGATGCTGAAAGGAAAGAAATATACCAAGTTTTGCCCTTTCATCCGGAGAAAGGTTGACCACGGGGAGACCATCGAAGGTTATGTTACCCTTCGTGACAATATAGCGAGGATTGCCCATAATGGTATGGGCGAGCGTGCTTTTCCCGCTACCGTTGGGTCCCATTATCGCGTGTATCTCTCCAGCATTCACCACCAGATTGATTCCCCGTAGTATCGGGGTGTCACTCCCCTCCAAGCGTACATACAGATCCTCTATTTCAAGCAAAGCCAAAACCATTCACCTCCTAAATTCTACCGTTTATATCAATTTTAACACAAAGCGAAAGGTAACGAGCTTTCAGCGATGACATCTTCATTACAGCTTGGATTATTAAACGCACCATAGCGGAATCTCTCAAATAATATTTGTTATAATCACTTTGGAAGGAGGTGTTGGTGGGTGCAAAAAATCGTTGTTCTAAATCTGGGAAGCGGAGAAACGCTGGAGATCAACGATGTCACTCCATTCGCTTTGATGTTGCGCGATGTATTGTACGAAGGAGACTGGGAACTCATGAACAAGGAAAAGGAGTATTTTGAAAACCTCATGGAAGAGGTTAAAAAACTTCAGAAGCTCGAGCGTTATCTGGGGGTGGAATTGGACTTTCAAATGCTGGGACCCTTTGTGGTTAGCGAATTTGAGGAGTATACGAATGAACTCGGTATAAACCTGGCCAGTCTCAACCATGTATCCCTGAATTACCTTTATGATAGAGCGTTCGACTATGCCGACATGAAATATTACGATCTCGCAGAAAAAGTTGTTAGTTTGATGCTCAAGATAGATCCCAACTACGCTCCCGCTTACGAACTTCTGGGAACCCTGTATATCGAACAGGGCAACGAAGAAGGAGTAAATTATCTGAAGAAAGCCATAGAAATAGATCCTTTGCTGATAGGAGCGTATTCCATGCTGGGAGAACACTATTACAACTCAGGACGATACAGAGAGGCCGCACAAGTCTGGTTGAAAGAGCTGGAAATGGCACCTGAACATAAGTTCACTTATTTCATGGTGGCGGACGCCTACGACAGGTGTGGAGAATACAGAAAAGCCGTTGAAATACTGGAGAAATTCGTGACTATGGACAACAGAAGCATACTGGCACTCTACGAAATCTCCCAGTTCTACAGGAAGATGGGGAACGATCGAAAAGCCGACGAGTACGAGAAATTGATACTTGAAAGGATACCATACTACATCAATGATGTCGAAGTGTGGGCGAAGATCATGTTCAAACATGGAAGGTACGAAGAAGTTGAAAAGGTTGTCAAAAACATTCTGGAAAATACTGGCGAGCATGCTGCGCTGGAACTGTTGTTGATAGTCCCCTATGTGAAAACGGGACGTCTGCAGGAAGCACGCAGTATTCTGGATAAATACAAAACCGCGAATTCATGGTTGTATTATGGAAAACAGAATATAATATGTGAATCGTTGAACGAGGAGGAGAAGAGAGCTTGTGGATTGAACCACTGATGTGGACGATCATTGGAGCGGTAATGGGTAGTTTCTACAACGTGGTTATATATCGACTACCGCGAAAGATACCCCTTTCAAATCCCCGGTATTCCTTTTGTACCAGCTGCGGAAAACCGGTGGAGTGGTACGATAACATCCCCATACTCAGTTACTTCCTGTTAAAGGGAAAATGTAGACACTGCGGTGAGAAGATAAGCCCACGGTATCCCATAGTGGAAGTGTTAACGGCCACTTTGTTTTTGATGGGAAGCATCGAGTACGGTTACCCAGAAAAGTTGTTGTACATGGCCGTGATTTCCTCGCTGATAATCATGGCTTTTGTGGATCTGGAATTTTACATCATTCTCGACACGTGTGTGGCCATCCTGGCGGTCGCAGGCATAACGTGGAAATGGTTGGATGGAGAATTGATGCAGGCCCTGCTCACGGGAGGGGTTGTGTTGGGTCTTACATTCCTTCTGGCCAGGTTTTCCAGGGGATTGGGTTACGGCGATGTGAAACTCATGGGTGCCATGGGAACGCTACTTGGACCATATGGTTTCATATTCGCATTGTTCACTGCATCGGTCGTGGGAGCGATAACAGCAGGGGTGCTAATAGCACTCGGAAAGATCGACCTGAAAACTAAGATACCGTTTGGACCGTTCCTCGCGATGGGCACGGTTCTATCTCTACATTTTTCAAAAAAATTCTTCGGCTTTCTGACAGGAGGGGTTTGAAACGAATTGGAGAGTGTTCACGACTTTGGTGATACTGACGTTTTTGATCATAACGGCATTCGTGGTGGTCACGGAACCTGTCAAGATAGCACTGGTATACAGTAACGAACCACGCAGGGAAAAAACCATGGAAACATGCCTCAATATACTCGAAGATTACATACCATCCAAGGTGAAAGTGTTGACTTTTCCCATTTCAATGGACATCGAATCTCTCGAAGCAACCCTTCACAGGTTGAACGATGAAAGAATAGACCTGATGGTGGGACCAACGTACAGTACCCAGGCTTACAACATGATGCCACTCATAGAGAAGTACAGAATATTTGCGCTTTCTCCAACTGTGACTTCCCCGGCTGTTTTGGGCAAAAGTAGATATTTCTACAGCATCTCATTGAGCGATGTGGAGCAGTCAAAGATACTGGCAGAAGTTATGACCAGGGAAGTAAAAGGCAATGTGCTCATAGTGGCATCCAAGGAAAACTACGTTTATTCCATGACCTTTGCCTCTCATTTCCTCAGATACTATGAGGGCGGAGCGGTCACGGTTATTCCGATGGAAGGAACGACGTTCAACGAAGAAATGGTACCCAATGATGTAAAGGGTATCCTGCTGGTTTGCGATGTACAACAGGCGCTCGCCGTGATGAAGGTGATAAGAAAAATGGGGTTGAAGGTGCCGGTCTATGGCTCGGATTATATAAGTTACGGCACCCTGACACCGGAAGAAGAAGAAATTCTAAGGGATGTAAAGGTGTTCGTACACTTCGATGTCGATCATCTGAAATCCGTCATGAAGGGAAATGCAGTCTATTCTTTGCTACCTCCTTCGCCTCCAATGGACCTCGTCAACACCATCGATGCACTCAGGCTCATGGTACAGTTGTACAAGCTGTGTGGAGACGAACCGGATAGAATCGTGGAAATGCTGCACAAAAACACGTTCGAATACATGGGAATAGGTGGTAAAATCACCATGAAAGATGGACTGACTGTCAGAAGTTTCTCCCTGGTGAAATTAGGAGGAAGATAATATATGGAACTTCGCGAACGAGGGATAGTGGAGAAAGTGAAAGAAAAAGAGTACATCATAAGGGTCACGAGATCTTCGATGTGCGAGTCGTGTTCTCTGAAAAACAGCTGTAGCTTTCAAAGCCGAAGAGAACTCCTGGAAGTCCCGAAAGAAGATGAACACGGATTGAAGGAAGGGGACATGGTGGAACTGGTGGTTCCTGCTCGCAGAGTAGTTCACACCGCCTTCCTCCTCTATGGTGTGCCCACGTTGACGTTACTGATAATCACCTTCCTGATCAGAAGTTTCGGAGTAAGCGATGGATGGGCTGTTTTCTCCGGCTTCATCGCCATGGCTTTGTCGTTTGCTTTCCTCCGTCTTTACGATCTCAAAAAAGGCAGGAAATTCAGACCACGAATTGAGAAAGTGTTGTTGAAACGATGAAAGACGTATCGCAAATCCTCGAATTTGACAAAGTTCTGCTTTCCACAATCCGGAATACGCATACGGTGTACGGAAGTTATCATCTGAGGAACTCCCTTCCTCCAGATAATCTAGATATGGAACTCGAAGCCGTTGAGGAAGCCATCGAAGCGTTCAAATACGACGGAGGATACCCTCTTTCCGGTATAGAGGATATATCACCACTGCTGGAACGGGCTTCAGCGGGTTCGGTTCTGTCACCACGAGAATTGTTGCAGGTAGCAAATACTCTGGAAGCTGCGGCTGAAACAAAGAAATGGTTCAAAACCACGAAAAAGTATAGAGTCCTTTCCTTCATTGCCAGAAAACTGGGAGAATTCCATGAGCTGGTGGGTGAAATACGTAGATGCATAGACGCGGATGCTTCCGTGAAGGATAACGCTTCCTCCGTTTTAGCCTCCATACGCAGCTCTATGAAAGAAAAGAAGAATGAAATCCATCGCATGCTGAGAAAATATCTTCAAGGACGATCTTCACAGGCCCTTCAGGATTTCACATTTACTGAGAGAAACGGCAGAATGGTTCTACCCGTACGGTCAGACAGGAGGAACATGATCAAAGGAGTTGTAGTGGGCATTTCAGCGAGTGGAGCAACACTTTTCATGGAACCCGAGGAATTGATTCCTCTCAACGACTCTTTGATAACCCTCCGGCAGCAGGAAAAAGAAGAGATAAACCGCATTCTAAGAAAGATATCCACCATGACAGTTGAGAAAATGAACGACATCCAGAGCACATTGCGAATCATCGGACATCTGGACTCCATAGCTGCCAGAGCCATCTTCGCTATCGAACGCAAAGGAGTGGTTTTGAAGCCTTCGACCGAGAAAACGCTGAAGCTCATCAACGCAAGACATCCCCTGATACCCGATAAGAAGATGGTGCCGATCAACCTGGAAGTGGGAAACAAACATAGAATCCTAATCGTAACAGGTCCAAATACTGGCGGAAAGACCGTTACACTCAAAACAATCGGATTGACCGTGCTAATGCTGAAAATGGGATTTCCCCTTCTGTGCGATCCTGGTTCTCAGATACCTCTTTTCAACAGAATATACGCGGTTATCGGCGACGAGCAAAGCGTTGAGGAAGAGTTGAGCACTTTTTCCGCGCATCTGACCAAAATACGTACCATACTGAGAAATGCCGAAAATCATGATCTGATACTTATAGATGAGCTGGGAACAGGTACGGATCCCATCGAAGGTAGCGCACTTGCACTAGCCATCCTGGATAGACTCAAGGAAATCGGAGCCATCACCGTTGCCACCACCCATCTCATGGAAGTTAAACTCAGAGCCATGAAAGATGAGGATATGCAGATAGCATCGATGGAATTCGATGAAAAAAGAATGCGGCCCCTATACAGAATACGCATGGATGTACCGGGATTCTCCCATGCCCTGGAAACGGCAGAAAGATTGGGTTTACCACACGAACTTGTGGAGAAAGCGAGGAATTACCTGGGGAAGGATAAGGAAAGACTCATAGAAGGATTGAAAGAATTGAACGAACGCTCGAAAACGCTAGATTCATTACTCGCAGAACTGAACGAGGAAAGAAAGCGCTTGAAACAGGAACTTAAGGATGTAGAGAATCTCAAGGACTCTTTGAAACGCGGAGCGCTGGAAAAAGTGGATAGAGAACTGGTTGAATTGCTGGATGAGTTGAAGAAGGTCAGAAAGATACTGGAGCACACATTACATTCACATTATGCGATGTCGAGAGAGGAATTACGCAGGAAACTCAAAAACCTTCAGGGACTGCACAAAAAACTGGGTATGATGGAAAGAAAACTGATAGAAAAAAAGAAGAACGGAATACAAAGGAGCTTCAGAGAAGGGGATATTGTGAAAATAAAATCCTCACAGATCGAAGGAAAAGTGTTAAAATTGAGAAATGAAAAAGCAATAGTGGAAACGGGTAATGTGAAAATAGAAGTTCCACTGGAAGACCTGGAACCCATGGAAATCAGGGAACGTGAAAAGAGTGAAGGATACGTTTTCTATACCAGAAAACCGTTCACCATCGAGGTGGATGTAAGAGGAATGAGCACAGACGAAGCCTGGGATGTTGTGGACAGATTTCTGGATGATCTGATAGCATCGGAAGCATCACAGGGTTACATAATCCATGGTAAGGGTACATGGCGCCTGGCACAGGGGTTGTGGGAACGATTGAGATCCGACAAACGTGTGAAAAACCTTCGTCTGGGTAAACCCGAAGAAGGTGGAGAAGGGGTAACAATAGTGGAAGTACAGTAGAGGTGATGGGAATGAAAATAGAACGTATAGATGAAAACATATGGATCGTGAAGAAAGAAGGCAGGATGCGGGTGCCGGCTATCGTTTATACAGACGGAAAATCCATTCGTTCCCCTGAACTCCAGAATGCCCTTCAACAGCTTGTGAATGTGGCAACCATGCCAGGTATAATCAAGTACGCCATAGCCATGCCCGATATTCACTGGGGTTACGGATTTCCCATAGGCGGAGTGGCAGCGTTCGATGCAGAAGAGGGAGTTATATCACCAGGAGGCGTGGGATTCGATATAAATTGTGGGGTGCGTTTGCTCGTCAGCAACCTGAAGTACGAGGATGTTGAGGATCGTCTGGATGAGCTGGCAAACGCCATATTCGAAACTGTCCCGGTTGGTGTGGGATCCAGATCACGAAAGTTCAGCATAGATGAACTCAAGAAAGTTTGCAGAGATGGTGCAGCATGGGCTGTTGAGAAAGGATACGGTGAAGAGGAAGACCTCAGGTACATAGAAGATGGTGGGAAATTGAAAGATGCTGATCCCTCCAGCGTTTCCCACAAAGCCTACGAAAGGGGATCAGATGAAATAGGTACACTGGGTGGAGGCAATCATTTCATAGAAATTCAAAGGGTCGAAAGTGTATACGACAGAGAAGTTGCTGAACGCCTGGGAATACATGAAAATGCGATAACGGTGATGATACACACGGGTTCACGTGGATTCGGTCATCAAATAGCAACGGATTACATATCCATAATGAGAAACGAGCTTCGCCAGCACAACTCTGATCTGCCAGACAAACAGTTGATAAATGCTCCATTCAAACATCCAATAGGTCAGGATTATTTCCACGCCATGTGTTGCGCCGCTAATTACGCGTTCGCAAATCGGCAGATGATCACACACCTGCTGAGGAAAGCTTTCACCAAAGTTTTCGGAGGTTCAGTGCACCTGAAGGTTCTCTACGATGTGGCTCATAATGTCGCCAAACTTGAAACACATGAGCTGGACGGTACCAGGAAAAGGGTGGTGGTTCACAGAAAAGGGGCCACCAGGGCGTTCGGACCAGGGAACAGCGCACTTCCTGCTGAATACAAGGATATTGGACAACCCGTACTGATACCGGGAGATATGGGAACAGCTTCTTATCTGCTTCTGGGTACAAAGAGAGCGGAGAAGGATACTTTTGGTACGACAGCACACGGTGCAGGTAGAAGACTGGGAAGAAGGCAGGCAAAGAGAGAACTTTCACTGGTAAAGGTGATGGATGAGCTGAAGAGAAAGAAGATCATCGTGCGTTCAGCTTCCAGGGGAACTTTGCTGGAAGAGGCTCCAGAAGCTTACAAAGATGTCGATGAAATCGTGTGGATCGTCGATAAGACGGGGATATCACGCAAGATCGCCAGGATGGTGCCTATAGCCGTGATAAAGGGGTGATGAGAAGGTGCGGAAGATCTTGATACTTGCATCGTTTCTGATGCTTGCAGGGATAACCATGGTCTTCGCGGGATACTGGGAAGATTTCTGGAAATACAACTCTTTGCAGGATGGCGAAAAAATGCTGCAATTGAAAGATACCCTCGAAAGAATGCTCGACACGCTCAATGCTACGGAGATGGCAGTACTGGCCAACTGTTACACCGAATACGCCAACTGGGGACTGGCAAAGGATGATCCAAAACGCGAAGAGTTTTATACGAAGGCCATGGAATACGCCCGGCAAGCTGTCAGCAAGGATCCAAATAACGCTTTCGCGCACTACGTACTCGGTTCCACTATAGGCAGATTGGCACAGTACAAAGGAATAATTCAAAGTCTTTTCATGCTCGGTGATTTCGACAAACATATAAAGAAAGCTATGGAATTGGATCCAACCAATTATCTTGCCTACATAGCCATGGGAATGAGATACCGCGATACACCCTGGCCATTCAAGAATTACAGCAGATCCGAATATTATCTCAAAAAAGCCATAGAAATCGAACCAGGATATCCCAATGCCTATTACGAACTGGCGATATTGTACGAAAAAATGGGGCGTATGGATGAAGCGAAGAAATTATATGAGAAGATCGTTTCCATGCCACCACATCCCGACTGGATAGCCAAGAGTAAGGAAACACAGGCGATAGCACGAAAATGGCTCGAAAAACACAAGTGATGATGTGTCATGGAGAGAAACCGCTCAGAACGATTCTCCCGATTGCTCAGATACTATGGTGTAGAGAATGAAGACATTCTGGCCGCTTTCGATGAGGTGCCAAGAGAACATTTTATAGCGACAAAGAGAAATCACTGGAACGTTTATCTTGACGAGGTTGTGGTTACATACAATGATGGTGTAAATTTCAGCACATCCAGTCAGCCTTCCCTGATGGCCATGTACATGTGCTGGGGAGAGTTGAAAGAGGATTCGGTGGTACTCGAAATAGGAAGTGGCACCGGTTATAACGCTGCCGTTATGTCACGTGTGTGCAGGAAAGGAATGGTATACGGTGTGGAGTACGTCAAAGAAATGGTGGAATTCGCAAACGATACCATTCGGACACTGGGTTACGATAACGTGTTGATCACTCAGGGAGATGGATATTTCGGACTGCAGGAACATGCTCCATTTGATGCCATAATCGTGACGGTGGGAGCGTATACGATATCCCCATACTGGTATAGACAGTTAGGAGAAAATGGGAAAATGGTGGTACCTATAAACCTGGAAACGCTGCGTTCCAATCCGACCATAGTCTTGAGAAAAACAAACGGCAGATTGATTGGTGCATTTACTTCTCACACTCGATTCATCAAAATGAAAGGCGAAAGTGAGAGAAAGTATTTTGAAAAGCTCGAAAAACTCAGGAGCCTGGAAAAGTGCAAATATGCTGGTGAACGAAGATGGTGGATGCCACTGGATGTGACGGAATTCGCGTCACAGCGTGTGTATTGTAGCACCGAGGTGTATTATATAGGAAACAACGGTTATGCTCGCTTGAAGGGTGACAGATGGTTGATGTTTGGAAATGTGGAAGAATCGCTGGAAAAACTGGAAGAAGCCTGGAACAACACCGGACGGAAAGGATTGTTCAGATTGAGATATTCCATCACCTTCGATGAAGAAGGTAACATGGAGGTGGAGATGGGGGAAAATCGTGGAACTTAGAGATTTTCTCGAAACCCGTTTCCTCGCATGGCTACTCGGAACAGCCAGAATAGCGGGATTGTTTGTGGGTGCACCGTTCTTTGCCGCCATGATCATGCCATTGAATGTGCGAATAATATTGTTCATGGCCATGGGATATATGACTCTCCCTTTGATCAACGATGTGGTCATGATGGATATCAGTTTTGTTCAAATGGTGGGATGTATGCTGCTGAACTTTCTGGTGGGTGTGTTTATGGGAATGATTTCATACATAGTTTTTTATGCCGTTCAATACGGTGGAGAAATATTCGGTGTGCAGATGGGGTTCGCCATGGCCATGATCTTCGATCCTGAGAGTCGTACCGAAACGCCCATGCTCGGACAACTTTCTTACCTTCTGGCTACCTATGTTTTCATAGCGATAAAGGGGCACATAATGTTGTATAAAGTTCTGGCAAAGAGCTTCGTCAGCATCCCCGTTACCGCTCCGAAACAACCATGGGATCTGGCACCGATGCTAATCGAGAAGATGGGTGACCTCTTTTCACTGGGTGTACAGCTTGGATTACCGATGATCGTGTTCATGTTGCTGGTTTCCATAACACTCGGGGTTGTTTCCAGAATCGTCCCACAGATGAACGTTTTCATGGTGGGAATGCCTTTGAAGGTACTTGTGGGGTTATTGATGTTCGTGGGGCTGGTGGGAGTGTGGGCAGATGTATTCGGAGAAATCCTTCTGAAGACCGTTATGAATCTGGAAAAGCTGCTGCTGGCGCCGTGAAGTTAAAAATAGATCTTCAGCTGTTCGCCGATCCCGACAGAACGGAGCGTGCGACTCCCAGACGGCGAAGGCGTGCACGTGAGGAAGGAAATGTTCCCCAATCCAGGGATCTCAACTCGGCCATCACCTTCATGAGCGCTGTAACCATGCTTTTCATCTTTGGAATGGGATTCGTGAGCGGTCTTAAAAGCGTTATGACGGAATTGCTCGGTCTGCCGTTCCCACTGGTGTTGCATCCACAAGATTTGAGGAGTTACGAATACGTGATGCGCGATCCCGCGGTGCTGGTGATAACGCTGGTAATGGGAACGGCACTGGTGGGATTACTCGTTGGATTGATACAAACAAAATTTCTCTTTGCTCCGAAGGTTCTCAAACTCGATTTCAACCGTGTCAACCCTGTGCAGGGTTTGAAGAGGTTGTTCTCGCTGAGATCAGTGGTGGAACTCCTGAAATCCCTTCTGAAAGTTACGGTCATAGGATACGTCGCGTATACGGTTATGAGAAAAGCGTGGAATTCTTTCCAGCTCATGCCATCGATGGAACGTGGAGAATCGATCATGCTATTGAAAAATCTCGGTTTCGAACTTGCTTTCAAGATAGGAATTCTTCTGCTGATATTCGGTGTTTTCGATTATTTCTATCAAAGATGGGAATATGAACGCAACATCAGAATGACCAAGCAAGAAGTCAAGGAAGAATATAAGGAAGTGGAAGGACATCCTGAAATAAAGCGTAGACAAAGACAACGCATGGTCGCTCTCATGAGACAACGCATGATGCAGGAAGTACCCAAGGCTGACGTGGTCATAACCAACCCCATACATTATGCTGTAGCCCTCAGGTACGACCCGGATGCCATGGGAGCTCCGGTGGTCGTGGCGAAGGGAAAGGATCAGGTGGCGGAAAGGATAAAAGAGATAGCCGAGGAACATGGTGTGCCCATCGTCCGGAATCCCGAATTGGCCAGAGCCCTTTACTACACCGTAGAAATAGGAGAAGAAATACCGGAGAAATTCTATCGCGTGGTTGCAGAAGTACTCGCCCATGTTTATACGATGGGGTGAATTGAATGTTCAGATATGTTGATGTGTTCATTTCGATATTGATAGTAGCCATAGTACTGCTAATGATCATACCCATACCAACATCGCTTCTGGATTTCCTCCAACTTTTCAACATAAGTCTGGCCGTTCTGCTGCTGTTGACCACCATGTACATAAGGAATGCGCTGGAACTCTCCTCGTTCCCGACCCTGCTATTGATTCTTACACTCTTTAGATTGGCCTTAAACGTCACTTCAACACGTTTGATTCTCCTTCAGGGGAAGAATTTCGGCGGGAAGGTAATAAGAACGTTCGGGCAGTTCGTCGTAGGAGGCGACTATATCGTAGGGTTGATCATATTCCTGATACTCGTTATCATTCAGTTCATCGTGATAACCAGGGGAGCAGAACGCATAGCCGAGGTGGCAGCCAGATTCACCCTCGACGCCATGCCCGGCAAACAGATGAGTATAGACGCCGACCTGAGTGCAGGCCTGATAACGGAAGACGAGGCACGAGAGAAACGCGCCGAAATAAGACGTGAAGCAGATTTTTATGGTGCCATGGATGGAGCGAGTAAGTTCGTCAGAGGTGATGCAATAGCGTCCATAGTGATAACTTTTGTCAATATAGTGGGGGGATTGCTGATAGGTATATTGAGGCACGGCATGAGTGCAGGTGAAGCCGCGGAAGTGTACACTCTCCTGACCGTGGGAGATGGTCTCGTGGCCCAGATACCTGCACTTCTGATCTCCACGGCGGCCGGCATAATCGTTTCGCGTGCAGCATCGCAGGAAAATCTTGGGAAAGATATCACCAGAGAATTGACACGCGAAACAAGGGTTGTACTCCTTACAGGCGGTACCATCCTCTTTCTGGGACTGTTCACACCTATACCTGCTGTCCCCGCTTTGATGTTGGGAACGATTCTCCTGATACTGGGATATTTCTCCATGAGAAGGGTACCGGTGCCAACACCGGCTGGTCCACCTGGAGCGCCCGGAGCTCCACCGGGACCACCGGAAGAACACCCACCATCGAGGCAACCACCTTTGACCACACCAGATGAGGTGGCAAGTGTCATACAATCAGATACGGTGGAGGTTGACATCGGTTATGGACTCATACCACTCGCTGATCCATCACAGGGTGGGGACCTGCTGGATAGGGTAACCATGGTGAGAAAACAGCTGGCTTATGAGCTTGGAATAGTGCTCACACCCATAAGAATGAGAGACAGCGTTCTGCTCAAAGCCAACGAATATGTGATAAAATTGAGGGGTACAGAGGTTGGGCGCTATGAGCTTTTCCCAAACCGTTTGCTCGCAATAAATCCCGGTGCAGCGGAGGAACCCCTACCGGGTATAAAGACCAAAGAACCATCCTTCGGTTTGAATGCGTACTGGATAGATGAAAGTTTGAAGGAAGAAGCGATGAACAAAGGATACACTGTGGTCGACGCACCCAGTGTTTTTGCTACACATCTTGCCGAAACCATACGCTCCCATGCCCATGAAGTGCTGGGAACAAGGGAATTCAATCTCCTGATAGATGGTTTGAAGCAAACACACGAAGAACTGGTGGATGAGGTAATACCGAACCTCCTGAAACCCCACGAAGTGCGAAGAATCCTCCAAAATTTGTTGCGGGAGAGAGTTTCCATAAGAAACCTGCCTTTGATATTCGAAGTACTATCCGAAAATGCGGAAAGGATACAACAACTGGATCTTCTTACGGAAAAAGTCCGACGAGCACTTTCGCGTCAAATAGCGCAGAATCTTCGAGGAGACGATGGAAAAATCCATGCAGTGGCACTGGATCCACAACTGGAAAGAATGATTCTGGATTCGCTCAGGGAGGGAGAAGAGGAGAAGGTGATAGCCATGAATCCCGAAATGCTGAGAGAATTCATAAACAAACTTGGAAAAGCGCTGGAATCACTGATGAGAAAGGGGCATCTGCCCGTTGTGGTAACATCGGGTAGTATAAGATTCTATGTTTCCAAATTGATCAATCGTTACATTCCGAATGTTTCTGTGATCGCATACGAAGAGGTTCCAGACGATATACCTCTACAGGTTGAGGAAGTGGTGAAGCTTTGAAACTCAAGAAATACCTCGTCAAGGATATAAAGGAAGCATTGATAAAGGTTAGGCAGGAACTGGGTGAAGACGCGGTAATATTGAGCACCCGAAAGGTTAGACGTGGTGCCTTTCTGGGATTGTTCGGTGGGGAAGTTTTCATAGAAGTCACAGCAGCAGGTGAAGAAAACTACGAGAGAAAGAGAAGAACACCACCTAAACATGTACCCACTCCTCCATCGATGACACCCCATCAAACTTCGATGTCACCGAAAGAAAACAATGCAAGTATGGCAATGAATATGTATCAATTGAAAGAAATACTCAGTAAGAACACAAGTATGGAAAAATCAAAACCTGCTGTTCAAGACACCACGAAGGACAGCCTTGAAGAGATAAAAACGATGATTTCCGATTTGAAGCGCACGATCCTCACAAGAAAAGAATCCCGCTTCCCACCTCCTTACGATATCCTCGCCGAATATTTGAAGATGCAGGATATGAGTGATAAAACGGTTGAGAACATAGTGGAGGCAATGATGGTTTCATGCGGTAAGGATACAGATTTAGATGCGGGATTCTGGAAAAAACTCAAAGAATATATCGCTAAACTGGTGCTGGTTCAAATTCCCCAGCCTTCTGGCAGAATCATCTTCGTGGGTCCAACAGGGGTAGGTAAAACTACAACACTGGCAAAGCTTGCCGCAAAATACTATCTTGAAGACAATCATAAGGTCATGATAGCCAGTGTCGATACCTTCAGAATAGGAGCCGCCGAGCAGTTGAAAACGTATGCAGAGTTGATGGGATTACCATTTGCCGTGGCTTACACACCCAAGGAATTGCGACTGATACTTGAAGGTACAGAAGAGTACGATGTGGTTCTCATAGACACCGCAGGTAGGAACCCATGGAGCGAACTCAACATGAGGGAGCTCAAAGCCTTCGTTGAATCAGCAAATATGGATTCCATAATGCTTGTTGTGAGTGCAACCACACGGCTCAACGATCTCAAGGATACCATTGAACGATTCAAATCGCTGACTCCGACACACCTCATCTTCACCAAATTGGATGAAACCAGAACACACGGATCAATACCTGAAATAATCGCAGAATCAGGCCTGCCTCTGGCATTCATAACGGATGGTCAGAGGGTTCCCGATGATATAAGAGTGCCCGACCCCGAGGACATCGCATCCAAGATCGTTGAAAGGGTGAGAAGTCTTGAGGAAGGATCAAGCAATTTCATTACGTGAGAAGATAATACAAGAAAACGTGAAGATAATAGTATGCTCAGGAGGAAAGGGAGGGGTAGGGAAGTCCGTGGTTTCTGTGAACCTCTCCCTCGCGCTCGCGCATCTGGGCAAGAAAGTGCTGCTGTTCGATGCAGACGTAGGATTTGCAAACGATGAACTATTACTCGGAGTTTCGGCACCCAGAACGTTGAAGGACTATCTGAAGGGTAAACTCGAGCTCGAAGATGTTCTGGTACCAACGAGTTACGGAGTGTGGCTTTTGAGCGGCGGCATGGATGTGGAAGATATTGTAACCTTCAATATAGAATCCAAACACAGGTTAATAGGTGACTTCTTACGAATCATATCGAAAATGGATTACGTGATAATGGACACGCCGGCAGGCTACCATGAGAACCTGCATAATTTCTTCGACGCTGCTGACCATCTCATCTCCATAACCACACCCGAAGCAACATCCCTGATGAATACCTACACGTTCCTGAAATACCTCGTTCTCAATGGCTTCGAACCCAGATTCCATCTGGTGGTCAACATGGTGAAAAATATAGAAGAAGGAAGAAAGACAGCCGAGAAATTGAAACAGGTGATGAAGCGTTTTCTCAACGTAGATCTGGATGGAATGTACATCATGAAATACGACAATGAAGTGAAGAAGAGCGTCATACTCCAGAAACCTTTCATTCTAAGCTCCAAAAAAGGACAGCCCTATTTCGCGATGATGAAGATGGCCAGTGAGCTGGCCAACATCTCACTGAAACCTCGAAAACTCCCATTCATAGAGCGTATAATGAGGCTGTTTGGAGCTGGATGATATGAACATCAGAGATGTGATTAAGAGGATAACACCGGGTACCGTGCTGAAAATAAAAGTGAAGAATGCCGAAACCAAGGCCAGGGTTACGAACCTGGACTTAAAAGCTGGTGTACTTGAAATGTTGACGGAAAACAAGCTCAATACTGCTATTGGTGAGAATATAGAAATGACACTGGATGGAGAATGGTTCAATCTGGTAGTTTCAGCCGATGTGGAAAAACTCGAGAATATCGACGTTGGAACGCGTTTAATCGTACGTATGCATGGTAAAATCATTTTATCACAGAAAAGAACCCAGGTACGTTATCCCGTGGTGATGCCCGCCACCCTGAGGGTGGAAAAAGATGAAATGAAATGTACGGTCCTCGATCTGTCTTTCAAAGGATTGGGAGTATTGGTTAAACACTCTATTCCTAAAGACAAGAGTATCGAGATCGTAGTGAGTGAACGACCTTTGAAAGGTATCGTAAGATCTGTAGCGCAGTGTGGAAATACATATAAACTTGGAATAAGTTGCGAAGGAGAAAACGAGGTTCTCAAAGAAATGGTGACAAAGCTCTCAGAAATAATGAACGAAAGGGGAATAAAATTTTGAGAGGATTCACTGAAACACTGCGATCAGCGGAAGTACTCCTGCCAGGACAAAACCTTTCTCTTCACACCGATGATCCGCTGGTGGCGGGGGAATACAAGAGTATAATACATGATGTTATGCCCGAACGGGGTATGTTGAAGATAGCCATGCCGACGTTCAAAGGTAAAGTTGTACCACTACCCCGTGGAACACGCGTTTTCGTACGTGTTTTTGACAAAAGCGCAATGTACATCTTCAATTCGGTGGTGTTGGGTTACAATAAAGATGAGGAAGGTTTTTATGTAACCTACATAAGGCTGCCGGACACGCTCAAACGTGTTCAGAGAAGAAGCTACGTAAGAGTTCCTATGGTGGTGGAAGGAAGGTTCTACGTGGGAGAAGACGTATACAATTTTGTGACCAAGGATTTCAGTGCCGGTGGTGCACAGATCGTATTGGAACGTTTTTTACCATTGGGGACCGTTGGAGAAATAGAATTCGATCTTGCGGATTACGAAATACCCCGTATGCCAGCGAAAATCGTGAGAGAAGCCGGTAAAACGAGTGATGGACGGTACATATATGGAGTGCAGTTTTTGGACGTTGACAACAAGCTCGAACGTAAACTGATACAATTGGTTTACGATTACGAGAGGAAATTAAGGAGAAGATGAAAGGGGATGGAAGCGTGGACTCCATAGAAAGTCTGGACAACATTCATAAAGACATGTTGAAGGAGTTTGGAAACATAGGCGCCGGAAATGCGGCCACCGCTTTATCCTCGATGCTTGGCACCAAGGTGGAAATATCCGTCCCCAGCGTGGAAATAGTCGAGCTGGCAAAGATACCCATGAAATTCGAAGATCCGGAAGAACTCGTCATGGGTGTAGCCATGAAAGCGGAGGGAGATGCAGAAGGTACCTTTCTTCTCGTGATGGATTCCAAGGCTTCCAAAGCCATGCTGAGCGTCCTGATAGGAAATGCACCTGAGTCTCTCACGGATATAGGGGAATTTGAGAAATCCGCTTTCAGTGAAATAGGCAACATCATGTGTGGATCGTATCTGGTAGCTCTTTCCAACTTCACAGGACTCAATTTCACGGGAACACCACCCGTGGTGCTGGTCGACATGATAAGCGGTATAGTGGCGGAAGCCGCAATACAAACATTTGGAGAGTCTCCTGAAGATTACGTTATATTCATAGATACGGATATCATAGCAGAAACTTTAGGGGATGGTATAAAGGGAATGCTCATGTTCATCCCCAAGAAGGGGGCAATGAAGAAAATCCTTGAGGTTATGGGGATGAAGATAGATGGCTGAAAAGATAATAATCGGAATAGGTGAATTAGCCGTTGCCAAGAATCCAGCAGTCATAGTAACGCTGGGATTGGGATCGTGTGTAGGGGTATGCCTGCGCGATCCCAAGAAGAAAATAGGTGGTCTGGTACATGTTATGTTACCCAAGAGTCCGGGTGGTGAGGTTAGCAAACCCGGTAAATATGCCGATACGGGGATTAAAAAACTGGTGGAAGAGATAGAAAAGATAGGTGGAAACCTGAAAAACCTGGAAGCCAAGATAGCGGGCGGAGCAGCTATGTTCGGTTCCAAGAGTACCACCATGGACATCGGTCAGAGGAATGTGGAAGCGGTGAAAGAAAATCTGAATCTTCTTGGAATAAAACTACTGGCAGAAGACACTGGTGGCAACAGAGCAAGAAGCATCGAGTACAACATAGGTACAGGAAAATTGATGGTTAGAAGGGTCGGCGCTGGAGAAAGATTGGAAGTAAAGGAAATATGATGGGAAGTACCCCCTTGAACATTGAAGCAACCGTCAGGGAGCTACTCCCTTTTGTTAAACGCATAGCAAGTGATCTAATAGCTTCGTTACCGCACAATGTGGATGTGGAAGATCTGATACAGGAAGGGGTAATGGCACTGATAGAAGCTATCAGTAGATACGATCCCCGCAAAGGTGCTAAATTCTCCTCCTACGTTTTGAAAAGAGTTAAAGGAGCAATGTACGATTATCTCCGCAGACTCGATTGGTTACCCAAATCGCGCAGGAAAAATTTGAAATGTCTCGAACAGGCTATAATGGAACTTGAAGCACGTGAAGGAAGATATCCCACGGACGAGGAAATAGCCAGATATTGTGGTTTTACAGTGGAAGAAGTTACGAAGATAAGAATGGACATGGTGGCCAAACAACTCTTGGCACTGGACGCGTACATGGAAGATGAAGAACTTCAAATTGCTGATTATTCTCAGAATCCGGAGAAAACCGCCTATAAAGAACTGTTAAAGGAGTTGTTGGTTGAGGCGATAAAGAAACTGAGTGAAAAGGAGCGTCTGGTTTTGTCGATGAAATATGAAAAAGGAATGAACTTCAAGGAGATAGGACTGGTTCTTGGTGTGAGCGAATCGAGGGTGTCTCAGATTCATTCACTCGCTCTTATGAAACTGAAGAGCATGTTGTACGGCGAAGGCCAACGGAAGGCAGGGAAGAGATGATGGAGCCCATCGATCTGCAGACTGTGATAATTCGAGGGGTGGATGCAGCGAGTCAGGTCAACCAGATGGAACACCAGACGATGGCAGCGCAGCAGAATATAGCCATGACACAGATGCAACAGGTTGCGCAGGAAACACGGCAGGTGAACAGATCCAACATCGTACGTGAGAAGAATGTTGGTAGCTCCACCGAAGGTGGAAGAGGAGGTACTTACACTCCTTCAGGAAAGCGCGAGCGTAAACGCAAAGATTCTTTGGTGGATGATCTACATGGCAGGGTACTGGATGTGAGACTTTGAATATGGGTTATCTGACAGCCATACATGAAGAAGGTAAGTACATAGGTGGATTGCTCGTGGTTGATGAACTGGGAATACCATTGGAATTTAAATATACCGAGCCTTTTGAACCCACACGACTCCAGCGCGTGCTCTATGGAAAATCTTTGGAAATGTACGTAGAACATGGTCTTATAATGAAAAGCCTTCTGAAAAATGTAGAAACACGTCCGGACGTATATTTCACGGATAGACTCGAAGCCATAGATTACCTGGACGATCTCGTGTTCATAGGTGGTGCGATCCTGACAACAGAAGATAAACCGGAAGAGGGTGAAGTACTGCTCGATGTCGGTAGGGGTAGAGGCTTGAGGTTGGTTGGTAAAAAAGAAATCCCACAGAACCTGCTGGATGAGCTGCGAGAAGTATCACAATCGTTTGATCTTCTTGAACCATTTTCGCGACTTCGCCAGGCTTTAAAGCTCATAATATCGGGTGAGGAAGCTTGAATCCGCTCAGAGATCTGATAAGAACGATTCTGACCGAGATCAGAGGCCTGAAAGTCGAGAACCTCGATCATCGCATCGTCGTTGGACGGATCAAGAAAGTTTCATTCTCGCCTCCCACAGCATCATACGGTATTAAAACGAATCCGAAAATACATGGTACACGATGTTTTGAAGCAATCTCACACATCCATTCTCCGAGCCTGAAAAGTTATGTGGACACAAAAGTCTTTTCTCCGACCGGGTGTGAACCGGATGTTTTTGAGTTACGAACACATTCCAGAATGTCCATCGCAAAATGGAATGTGAAGATGCCGAAAGTGCGAATATTTCAAACCAGATTTCCGAAAACGTTCAGGAAGGTGAAAAGCTTAAAAATGGTCAGAAAATTCCTGGTAAAAGCATATTCCAGGGGTATGAAAGTTTCCCTTTCGCCTATCTCCCTTCGCAAGGATGAAACAGTCCTGAGAACATTGAGAGTTCTGCATCTGCGATATCCAGATACCCAGATAACCTACATTGGTAAATACCACGGTGTACCCGAAAAAGCCCGTAACTTTTCTCTAAAAGGCAATAGATTGGTTTTCGAATATACACCTTCAGGTGAATACCACAAGATCACGTACATGGTCTTTAAAGATGATAGAAACAATAGACTGATCATGGTGCGTCGGAATGAAGAAACTTGAAAGAAAGCTCATGAATATCTACGAACTGTTACTCCAGGAATATGGTCCACAGGGATGGTGGCCAGCTGAGACTCCTTTCGAAGTGCTGGTAGGTGCGGTGCTAACCCAGAATACCAGCTGGCGCAATGTTGAAAAGGCCATACAGATCATGAAGAAAAATCGCTGTCTTTCGGAAGAAGGCATTTTAAAACTGAACGTGACGGATCTTGCGAAGTTGATAAAATGCGTGGGTTTTTACAATGTGAAAGCCCGGAGATTGAAAAACCTGGTTGAAGCCTTGATAAAGTATGGAGGCATGGAGGTTCTTGGCAAACTCAAGACGGAAGAACTGCGCCTCAAACTCCTGGCCATATCGGGAATAGGTAAAGAAACCGCGGATTCCATAATATTGTACGCTTTCGAGAAACCAATATTCGTTGTAGATGAATACACACGAAGGATTCTGACAAGACTGGAAATGCTGGACGCTAGAAAAATGGAATACGACGAGATACGAACACTGTTCGAAGAGAATCTTCCACGGGATGTGAGACTGTACAAAGAATATCACGCTCTTCTGGTCAGACACGCCAAGGAGCACTGCAGGAAAAAACCGAGATGTGAAGGCTGCGTTCTCATCGAAAATGCAATATGTAAAGCAAAGTTTTAAACCTCCGCCACAACGTCTATTTCTACATCCACCCCCTTGGGAAGGTTCGAAACTTCCACGGTGGTCCGTGCGGGACGATGACCTTCGAAGAAAGAAGCGTACACATCATTCACATCGGTGAATCTGGATATATCCCTGAGATAGAGGGTAACCTTTACAACCTTCTCAAGCGAAGAACCGCATTCTTCCAGTATTTCCTTCAGATTTTCCAGAATGGTCTTCGTGGCTTTACGTACATCACCCACGATCAGTTCACCCGTTTCTCGATCCACAGGAATCTGCCCGGATAGGAATATGAGATTCCCCGTTTTTACGGCTACAGAATACGGACCAACGGGTTGTGGAGCGGACCGTGGATTCAACACTTCCATCCATCTTCACCCCCTTCATATCCACTGAAAAGTTATCCTTGCAAGATCAGAACGTATATAAATCTCCGCTGTTGCAAAAGCCGTGGAATAATTTTGTGAAACGTAGACACCATCTTTATACTCCAGATCGTAGAAGGTACGCCATGAGAGATCACCATGATATTTGAGCATTATACCAACGTTTTTGGGAATGAGCAACTTTATTATACTGACGTCTGCCTCTATCAATATGGTGCTATCCACCAGTTCTGACGGAACGAGCACGATCTTGGAAAGATCACCCTTAATGATTATGTCTTCAGCTTTCAGATCTCTCATGTTCAAATGCAGACTGGATATATCCACATCCATGTGGACATTCATTGGCACCCCGGAGTTCACCCGCAGATACCACTTCGCACTCACTATATGCGTCGTTCTCCTCGTTCTCATCGTGTTACTCAGAAGCAGCACACCTCTACCATCCTCCACGGTGAAACTATGGGAAGGCTCGAAATGTGTGGAAGAATAATCCACTTTCAAATCGTACAGATGTTTATCATCGGAATCGAGTTTGAGTTTCATCAATGTTCCACTCACCCGAAGATCCAGACTTTCAACTTTACTGTCCTCCTGATATTTGAGTTTGTTCATCTCTTTTCCACGTACCCGTCTGTGACCTCTCAGCTTCGCCAATCCCCCATCCAGTATGCAGGCCCCTATGAATATCAGAAATATCTGACCAGCCGAGAGCTCCACTCCCGCTATCTTGAAAGCATCGAGTACCATCAACGTTCCAACCAGCAGCATTCCTATGGTTGGCCACCGCCGTCTTTCACGCCAAGCACTGATGTTCCAGAGTATGAAGATAATACCGAAGAATACCTCAAAAAATTGAGCCAATCCTATCATCACCACTTTGAACGCGCTCAAAACCACCAGAATACCCAGTATTATGAGGAAAACCGCAGACAATTTCATGCTTGCCCCATCTCCTCTCCTTCTTTACCGAGTAAAGAAGATATCTCGTTTTCCTCGTATCCCAACGCTCTCAAGAGTTCTTCTGCCTGCTCTCTTGTCAATTTACCATCTTCCAGCATCCGGATTATCTTTCTCGCCTCTTCACCCATGATGATCTCGTAGTCGTCCGCGGTGTCATCGACAGTGGTCTTTTCATGTTCGTACGATTTCAAGATTATATCACCGGAAACCGAGGAAAAGACAAGACTTCTGTTCACAGCTCCATTGGTTTTATAAACGCCCTTGGACACCTTCATCAGGGGTATGGAATGGGAAAAGGTCCCGCTCACCGAGGACACCTTCACTTCAAGCCCCACAATATTTTCCAGAAGTACCGTTAAATCTCCACTAACCGTTGAAGCCTTTATAACACGCGGGCCATCACCCCTGAAATTGAGATAACAATCTCCCGATATCGTGGACACAGTACAATTTTCCCGACAACTAATATCCTTACCCGAGAAACATCCGCTCACATTGCTGGCGTTCAAAATGTCTATTCTCATACGCGAGATGTGGAAGTCGCCTGATACTGTATTCATAACTAAATCATCGATGTTCAGGTCCTTCACCGCTATATCTCCCGATGTGGAGCGCACTTTAAGTTCCCTCAGACCATCTGGCACATGCAACTCCACGCGGGATACATCGGAGGAGCGCCCGATGGGCAGGAAACCCAGTAGCTTCTTCTCGGATTCGAAATTCAGGATCAACACATCTCCATGTCTCTTAATTTCGGGAGAGTAGTCCTCTGTATTACCAAATACTTCGTAAACCAGCTTTTTCCCCGTTTCTTTCAACGGTACAATGTCCACATCCGCTCCGATCGTTGATATTGACAACCTCCGTACCCCCTCGAGATCCAGTGTTTTTTTCATATTCTCTCCCCCTTCTTCAAACGTTTCAGAAGTTCAAGGGCTTCCTCCGCACTCAACTCTCCCCTCTCAAGTTTGTCCAGTACCTCCATCGTTTCATCTTTTTCCCGACTCCTCACTTCATATCCGAGTGTGGCTACGATGTCATCCAGACGATTGCGCGCGGTGGGATAGGATATCCCCAGTTCCTTTTGCACATCGCTGAGATTGCCCCTGTTCTTGATGAAAACTTTCAGGAACATCAGCTGCTGGGGATTGAGCCTCAGCAGCTCGTCCAGCAGGAATCTTCCTTTTATAGTGGTCCCGCACTCCTCACATTCCAGTTCCGTTACCACCAGAGGTTTCCCACAAACGGGACAGGTGGTGGGCATTTTGTGCTTCATTTTCTCACCCTTAAAAATCATACACCATACTTCCAAAATTGTCAATCCCGCTTTAAATTCTTTGAGCTTTATATTAAAAATAAAGATCCCCGCCAGGTGGCGGGGATCGATCCATTTTTTTCCTTTCGATGATTTTTATATTATTGCCTTTTCCGTCTCTTTATCGAACGCATGCATCACGCTCATGTCGAACACGAGATCTATGGGTTGATCCTCCTTCGCTTGCGTTTTGGGATCAACCTTCGCCACGAGTTCGTCCTCTCCCACCGTCACATGCAGCAATGTCTCGCTTCCAAGTGGTTCCACAACGTCTACACGCCCGGTGACCGTATTTTCAGGTGTTGGATTCAACGCAAAGAGTTTATCGTATATGTTTTCAGGTCTTATACCGAATATGATCTCCTTATCCACATAGTTCGCCAGCGCATCCTCGTGCTCCTTTGGTACCTTAACTTTGAAACCAGAAGCCTGGATCCACAATCCTCCATCTCCACGCACCACTTTGCTCTCTATAAAGTTCATCGCTGGACTGCCTATGAACCCGGCCACGAAAATGTTGGCAGGCTTGTTGTAAACATCATTTGGGCCGCCTATCTGCTGTATGGCTCCATCCTTCATTATTACGATCTTATCCGCCATGGTCATGGCCTCTACCTGATCGTGAGTGACGTACACTATGGTGGCCTCCAGTTTATGATGCAGCTTCTTGAGCTCTCCTCTCATCTGGACCCTCAGTTTGGCATCCAGGTTGGACAGAGGTTCGTCGAAAAGGAAGACTTTCGGATTCCTCACTATGGCCCTTCCAACTGCCACCCTCTGTCTTTGACCGCCGGAAAGCTGCTTCGGTTTCCTGTCGAGCAAATGCTCTATGCCCAGTATCCTGGCCGCTTCCTTCACCTTACGATCGATCTCGTCTTTCGGTACCTTCCTCAGTTTCAAACCGAAGGCCATGTTCTGATAGACGGTCATGTGGGGATAAAGAGCGTAGTTCTGGAAAACCATGGCAATATCCCTGTCTTTTGGCTCCACATCGTTCACTATTCGGCCATCGATCTTTACGATGCCGCTGGTTATCTCCTCAAGGCCAGCGATCATTCGAAGAGTGGTGGTTTTCCCACAACCCGATGGCCCCAGAAGTACCACAAATTCTTTGTCTTCAACAACGAGATCCGCATCCTTAACGGCATGAACACCGTTGGGATATATCTTGTTCACCTTTTCAAGGACCACTTCCGCCATCTTCCCACACCTCCAGTATCTTCTATTTATTCATCTTCCAACATCTTCTTTATACCTTTTTCACCCACCATATCGGTAGCCAGAGGATCTCCTATATCCAGGAGGAAAACGTCATGTACTTCCTCCACGAACCTGCTGAGCTTTTCATATTTTTCGTAATCGATGATCACCACCACCGGAGAACCATTCCTGGTAATCACCACATCCTCACTCTGTGCCTCTTCCACCACTTTCGAAAACCTGGCTTTTGCTTCGGCGAGACTGTATATCCTCACATCATGTATACCCGGCATATCATCCCTCCTGACTACAATTATAGTCATTATTCCTCAACAAGTCAAATGAACTATCTGTAAAGACACAAATGGATATGCAGATATTTACCAGCTATTGAAAGAAATGATGAGAGAATGGAAAAATTCGAGTACGACCGTTATCTTATTTGCTCCTGGGTGGTAAATATCTGCGTGTCAGGTGCCGAAGGACCCGTGTGGACATTTACAACTATTGGTTATGTAAAGTGGAAGTTCAAAACTGGCAGCTGTGTTACCTCAAGTCCAGCGATAGGAGAAGATGAAACGATATACGTGGGGTCTGGTGATAACTATCTCTACGCCATAGTCACAGATTTTGGCGGCCTTGCTGATAGCCCATGGCCCATGTTCCATCACGACTTTCACCACACCGGGAGATACGGCTACGAAGGATGGAAATAAACCAAACCCCGCCACATCGGCGGGGTTTTTATTAACTGCAGCGTGGTAAAATTCACGAAGAGATAGCTGCTACCATTTAAAGGAGGCATTCAAATGAAACGCCTCGATCGAATATTCAAAGACATCTTTCAGAAAAAAGAACAATTTCTCGAATTTCTTCAAATGTTTCTTCCAGACCTTGTGGAAAGATACTCCATAACGGAAGAATCTCTCATCAAGGAAAGAACGGAAA
>JAGGZV010000075.1 GCA_021161835.1 Thermotogae bacterium
GATGTATCCCATATCCTGATGCTATTTGTGATAATGGTACCGGAATTGGGGAGTGGTGATATGGTGGTCCGACAGATCTATTTAGCCATGCTGGCCCATAGAAATGTGGTACAATGCTTTTGAAGGAAAAAGCAAAAGAAACGAATTCAAAAGTAGTGAAATTAAAGGAAAAGAAGCAGAAGAAGTCGCTGAAAAAGTTAGAGGAATAATCGCAGGTAAAATCAAAGACTTTGACGTTGTTGAACTTCAACGTAAGGCACTGGAATAGGGTGCTGAGAATGGAAAGAAGGAGTAATCTAAGTTTTATTGTCTGAAAGGGGGTTCTCCAATGAAATTGTCTGCTGTCTTGTGGAAAGAGGAGGACCAATGGGTAGCTTTATGTCCAGAACTTGATGTGGTAAGCCAGGGAGATAATCCTGAGCATGCGCTTGAGATGCTGAAAGAAGCAGTTGAAGTTTATACAGAGGCTGCCAAGGATTTAGGAGTGTGGGAAGAAAAAAGGGAAGAAAAAACGGAAGTACTTCTTACAACACTTGAGGTGTGAGCAGTGGGCTACAGTAGTGACGGAGTGATCAAAGCCCTAATGAGATTGGGCTTTAAGCTTTACACCAAGCGTGGCAATGGTAGCCATGTCGTTCTTTACAAGAAAGACCAAGCAGGACAATAATAGTTGTGATTCCCAAACAGAAAGAGCTTAAGAAAGGAACACTTGCAGGGATTCTCAGACAAGCAAAGGTAACCTTCGAAGAGCTGAAGAAGTACATTTAGTTTTATGTCACATTAGAAGAGCAAAGATGTGAAATGTTCCCTCCATATTTTGGGCAGGAAGACTACTAGTTTTTATTCATAGCCTTCATGACACCATTTCAAAAGTCCCATCATAGTAAACCTCATCCGAACAAAATTCTTTTGTACCTATTTCTCATTTGCTGTTTCCCTCGATCTGCATGAGTGACAAATCTTGTTCTCAAGAAATTTCTCTTTCCAGGTTCTGACCTGCCGTGGATGGATCCTATATTCCGATGCTATTTGCGATATGGTTTTGTCACCTTTGATAGTTTCCAGGGTTACCTCTGCCTTGAATTTTGGTGAGCATTTCCTTTCCCGTTCACCTACTATGCCCCTTTTATCACCTGTCCAGTTTTCGGGGGCATTTCATAGAGTTCTTATTTCAAAAAGGAAACATAAGCTGGTTATCATCTTTCAAGGCAAACAATATGTTGGAATAGGGTTGTCCATTTTCATTTGGAAATGCCCATATACTAAATTTCCTATGAAACTTATATTCCTGATCCCAAGGAGGTTTTTGAGTATCTTCGTGCCATCGCACAATTTTTCTTCCAAGCTCTTTTTTAGTCTTACGTTTTGAATTTCCGGTTAGAGCTGCTTGTGTAGCTCCAAGCATAAGATCACACAGCTGAAGCAAATCATTACTTGCCGAATTCTCTAATTTAAGATCAACAATAACATTTGGGTAATTTTTTCCACCCAACTTGCTCAGATAACTATCAAGCACCGCCCTGTAGGGAATGTAATCTTCAAAATTATCTATCATCCCTTTATCTGGTCTCGTTGATCTATCCTTAGCATCAGAAACAAAGTTAATGTGCACTTCTTTAAATTTTTGGGAACCAAGAAACCAGCTAATTCCTGCTTTCAGTGCCATAGCTGTGAATCTGTTGTAGATATGATAGTCATTACTAAATCGTTTATGCTCAAATGCCGGACTACCTTTGTCAACTGCGAGAGCCGTAAAGAAGGCCATTTCATATAGCCCGTTTTCATATGCTTTAAGCCAAGATCGAGCCACTCTGGCTTTAGCTCCCCATTCTCCTCCAAAGCTACTCGGCAATTCAGAAAAATGTATCTCTCCCCAATAATTCTCCTTTTGCCGCCAATATTTTAAGATTTTAACTACAACATCCTTGTCGGAATCCCTGACAAATAATAATCCTATTAAAAGCCACCTTTTGTTAGGAATGCTTTCGTCGTGAAAAACGAAATAATTCGCTTTATTAACAACAGGAGATCCCCATAGATTTACGTTGTTCATCTTTATCCCCCATTCTGAAAGATCCATATTGTGGAAATCTACATTTCACTTAAAACATTGCGGTAGTGTACAATAATTGCTGTAAAGGTAAAATACCCTGTATCCTGATAAAATAGAAGGCATACCCACCTTACAAAGAGAAGAAACACAGTACTTCCTGCATTTCCTATCTGTTTTCCTTGTTCCCTTTTCCTCTTGAATTTCATCACCTGTCCAGTTTCCGGGAGCATCCTCAAATTTTTTTGACTGAACGACGCTCAATGAATTTTACTTTCAGGACTACGCGCATCTTCTCTCTTGTTGTTTTTCTTTTAGCTTTTAATTTGTCAAGTAAAATGCTCGCCGAAATCAACCCTATTTGATAAGGATCTTGGCTTACACAGGTTATGGGAGGATCGAAGATTTCATTCCAAGAGGCATCATCAAAGGAAACTATTGAAATATCGTCTGGTATTTTTATCTTTAAACGTTTGATGGCTTTTAAAGCTCCTAATGTCATGAGGTTATTGCCGATAATTAGTGCCGTGGGTTTTTCTTTAAGTTTCATAATTTCTATAAAGCTTTCATAGCCTCCTACTTCAAAAGAACCTCCATCTTTAATCCACTCTCGTCTGATTTTTATCTTGTCTTTGTATTCTAAAAATGTCTTTAATCTTTCGGCTCCTGTCGAAGTCTCCTTCAGAGGATGAATTATGCCTATTTTGTGGTGCCCTTTGGAAATCAAATAATCCATAAGCAGTCTCATACCTTCTTTGCTATCTGTTACAACGTTGTCAGCTTCTATTCCCTCTACTATTCTATCAAAGAACACCACTGGTAATTTGAGATCTTCAATTATACGACGATACAATTGTTTGTTGGATTTCATACCCACAGGCGCCGATAGAATACCCTCTACATTCAGATTAATAAGAGTTTGTAAATGCTCTGCTTCTTTGGAAGGATTGTCTTCTGTAGAGCATAGAATCACTCTGTATCCTGCGTCAGATAATACCTTTTCCATACTTGAAACTATTTCAGCAAAAAAGCTCCCGCTGAGTTCAGGTATTAGTACTCTTATCGTTGTACTTTTCCCAATTCTGAGAGCGGTTGCTGCTATATTTGGTTGGTAACCCAAGCGCTTTGCTGTATTTACAATTTGTTCACGTAAACGATCACTCACCCCAGGTTTACCGGACAGAGCTCTTGAAACAGTTGCAATAGATACTCCCAATTCCTTGGCAATGGTTTTCAAAGCAACTTTTTTCAATTCTATACACCCCTCTTATTCCAACTCGAAATGATACCATCAAGTATTATAATCATATCACTTTTTGCCTTGTGTTTGTAGGGAAGGTTATCAAATACGTGTTTCAAGCAAGAATCAATACAACGGCTATAAACATCATCTGAACATCCTAACTTGTGCTTGACATGTACTTATTATAATGCTATAATAATCTCGCACTATAAAGTAATCGATTAAGTGTAATAAATATTAACAATATATAATTAGAATGTAACAAGGAGTGAGTGATTTGAATGAATCTTACTTCTTTGAAGGTAGAGAGATCACGAAGACTTATGGACCGGTTATAGCGAATTACAGGATTTCTTTTGGAATTAAGAGAAAAGAAATTGTTGGTCTTGTTGGGGATAATGCGGCAGGAAAATCTACGTTAATAAAGCAAATAATGGGTGTAGAACAACCAGACGAAGGAGATTTCTACATGGACGGAAAGTGTGTGAAGATAACTTCCCCAATGGTTGCAAAGAAACTGGGAATTAATGCTGTTTATCAGGAACTTGCTATCTTTCCTCATTTGAGTGTAGTGGAAAACATTTTCGCTGGTGAGCTGATAGCCAATCGTTTTCAAATTCTTGATTGGAAGGCTATGAAGGCTAAAGTGGCTGATCTTCTGAATCGCCTGAGAATAGAGATCCCGCTAAATACTCTCGTACGTAATCTATCTGGTGGTAAAAGACAAGAAGTCGCGATAGCCAGGGCATTGTTACATGATGTAAGACTTCTTTTAATGGATGAACCAACCGCTGCATTATCCGTAAAAGAAAGAGAAAAGATCTTCCAATTAATACTAGATTTGAAAACGGTTCATGGTATATCAATCATTTTGGTTGGTCACAACATAGAGGAGGTATTCCAGGTTGTGGATAGATTTATCGTTCTTTCACGTGGACGCAAGATAGCAGATA
>JAGGZV010000008.1 GCA_021161835.1 Thermotogae bacterium
CTCGCACTGGACGATATAATCATTCCACCCTCAGAATCCTTCGATAGTCCAACTATCTATGCCTACAATCTTGGCTTGAGGATACCCTTTAAGATCCTCGAAGGATCTTTCCTGTTGAATCTGGAGTACATAAAAGTGACGGAGCTCATGTACGGTAAACATCTGCCGTATCTCAGATTCTACAACCGCATCACATATTTGACCAATTTTCCGCCATCCCGGCACATAGTGGATTACCCAACAGGATTCGCCTACGGTCCAGATGCCGAAATGCTGGTTTTTCTGTTGTCTTTCTTCGATGGCGATACCGTCGCCAATCTGGAGATTTTTGGTTTAAACAAGGGACCCAAGGATCTCCATACACCGTATGAGGAAGATGTGGATGGTGAAATGAAGAAAGTACTGGGGGCAAGGTTTTCGGTGACCTGGAAGAACATGGGTATCACCCTGGAACTTGTGAACGGACGCTGGCGTTCGGGTGTGTCGTGGAAGATGATGTGAATGTGTGGAAGGTGGGTAAAGGATGGAAAGGTGGATATGGATTCTGATATTTCCGCTATGTATCATCGGACTTTCCGGATTTGCCGATGATCCGGTGTGTTTTGAATATCCTGTGAAATTGATTTTTGAAACGATAGAAAGTGGGAAAGTCCTTGAAAATGTGGTGTTGCCGTTTCTTTCGGAGTACAGGAGCAGTGGTTTTTCCATAAGGGTGGATCCTTCCTTCCATATAGATAACGGTTTGGTGAAAAAAGTGGAGAAGGATGAACACATTGTGAGACCCTACGAAGAGTTTTACATTTATGAGAAAACATCCCCATTTTTAACTCTCCTTCTGGATTTGAATGGCGGTCCCCTGCGAATACATGTGGAATATTTCCTCAAAAGGGAATACATGCAATTCCACAACACCGGGGGAATAACAAACATACCTTACAGCAACGTCTTTCCCCATCTTTCGCTTGATCCTGGCTATCCTTACAAAGCTTACGGCGTTCTGGAGTTTGACGGACAATACATCGTTTTTGGCAGGTGTAAATTGAGATGGGGTGAAGCACTTTACCCTGTTGCTTTATCGGATGTGAGTCCGTACTACGATAATTTCACATATCACGCACAGGGAAGCGGTGTTGGATACACCTTTCACTTGATATCTTTGAACGCTACCCTTACTCCCGAAGAATGGGCGTCGCAAACCAGTTTTGTACCTCCAAATGCCGATCCAGGTTCACCCTACACGGAACGGGTAAAAACGCTGGTAGCGCACAGGCTTGACTTTCTGATATCTCACAATCTCAGAGTGGGAATAGGCGAACTCACGATGGTAGGGGGCAAATACCCGGATCTGTACGCGCTGAATCCTTTCATCATATACCATAACAATTTCAACGAGGGTTATACCAACACCATGGGAATAGTGGATTTTTCCTGGACACCGATCAAAGGCCTGAATTTTTATGGTGAATTCGCTCTTGACGACCTTGTGGTACCCCTTACCGAGACAGATGTTAAACCAACCGCTTATGCCTTCAACCTGGGTTTGAGAAAAACCCTTTCCACTTCTTTTGGCAACTTCATATTCGGTGGCGAGATAGCCGTTGCAACCGAGTACGTGTATAATACATTCTTACCCTATTTGAAGTTTTACAACAGGGTGAAATACATATCCACCTATCCGATTTCACACAACCTCGTTGACTATCCCATAGGTTTTGCGTACGGGCCGGATGCGGGTTTGATCAGTCTCAGGTTCATGTACTTCAACGAAGATACCGAAATCGAGCTGGAGTTTTTCAATCTGCGGAAAGGGTCAAGGGATATATACACTCCCTACGGTGAACAGCTGGAAAAGGTTGAGAAGCAATTCCTGGGAGTATCGATTCTCGCGAAATGGAAAAGGATGGAATTTTCCTTCATAATGGTGGATGGGAAATGGAGAACGGGAATGTCCTGGCGCCTTTTTTAGAAGAGCAATTCTTCGCTCCTTTGGATAAGTTCTCGATAATGTACCAACCCGTGATCGAGCACTTTAAGGTCGTCGAGACCATGACAATCTGTAGAAACGAAATCTATCAAATTGTGTTTCTTGAACCAGATGGCTCTTTCATGTTTTGCTACGAGGGCGCGCAGGTTGATCTGAAAGAGAACGTTTCTATCCCTCAGCTTCTCGATTAAAGGCACGTTTTCCGCAAGCCATCTGTAGCGCTCCACATGTGCAAGGATCACTCTGTAGCCGGAAAGCTGAAGGTCGAATATGGTCTCTTCGAGATACTGTGGGTACACATCGGTGGGTAACTCTACCAGCACCAGGTCCGTATCTCCAAGCGGTATGGGTTCTTCATAATTGGGTGAGAGATAGAGTTCGCTACCGAGATATACCTGCAGCTGCTTTTCCAGTTCTGTTCTCAAATCTTCAAAAGTATGAAGAATGAATTCTTTATCGGTTTTAACCGTGGGGTGATTCAGATGGGGTGTCAAAAATACGCCATTGAATCCCCTGGATTTGAGAGCTTTGAGCATGGATAAGGCTTCTTCCAGTGATTCAGCACCATCATCCACGCCTGGTAATATGTGCGTGTGGATGTCAAACAAAGATATTACCTCCCATCTTTAGAATTCGGCGCCGGGTATCTCCTGCGCCTTTTTCACTCTGCGCTTTCTACGTTTTCCATCCTCGTAATAATAGTAGTAATAATACTGGGAGGATTTTCGGGTGATGTCGTTGAGTACCACTCCAATGAGCTTGTTGCCAGATGTCTCTATGTTATTGTGAGCTATCCTCAGTGACATCTTGTGCGATTTTGTGATTCTTACAACCAGCAGGATACCATCTGAATGTTTTCCAACTATGAGGGCATCGGCAGCTGCCAGAAGGGGAGGAAGATCTATCAGGATCTTGTCGTACCTTTCCTTGAGATATTTCATCACTTCGAAGAATTTTTGACTGGTAAGCAAGATGGTGGGATTGGGTGGCAATGGACCAACGGGGATTATATCCAGATTTTCCATGTAGTTCACTATTATCTCCTCGAGAGGAACATTCTTGGCGAGATGATTCACTATACCCATTTTGTACTTTTTCGTGATTCCAAACACTTTTTCCACTCTGGGTCTGCGCATATCAAGATCCACAATCAACGTTTTGAAACCGTTCTGTGCAAAGGTTATCGCAAGATTTACTGAAACAAAGGTTTTTCCTTCACCCTTTTCGGCACTGCTGACACATATCACCTGTTTTTTCGATGAGCTCATGAACTGCAGATTTGTGGATACAAGTTTGAAATTTTCGGCCACAGGAGAAACAGGATGTTCCTTGACCACGAGTTCGCTGGTTACTCTGTTTTTCTCCAATGAGTCGGAGACGTTGGGTATCCTACCGAGGATGAGAACGTTCTTTATGATTCGCTGTATTTCATCCTCATCCTTGAGGGTTTTGTCCATGTATTCAGCTGCGAATACGACGAGTATGCCGAGAAACATTCCCAGTACACCACCTATGGCGAGTGTGAGCTTCTTGTTGGGTTTCACAGGGATCTCGGGCGGTGAAGCTTTGTCGACTATCTGAGCGTTTCCTATAACTCCCGCTTCTGCTATCCTTGTTTCCTCAAGTTTTTCCAGGAGCAGCGTATACAAACTTTCCTTGATCTTCAGTTCCCTCTGCAACTCCAGAAGTTTCTGTTCGAGTTTGGGCAAAGTGGACAGCTTCGCCTGATATTCTTCTTTGAGTTTTTCCACAGCCTGTTTGGTGGCCATCAACACCTGCAATCCTGCTTCTTCACCAGCCAGTTCTTTCACCATGCTGGAATATACGGGGTTCATCACCTGTACCTCACTGGTGATCAACTTTTCGACTTCTTTTTTTATCAAATTTTCTGTTTCCATGATTTGCCTTTTTAACGCCACCACCTCGGCATCACTTTCTGGTCGCGTTGCCAGAAGCCCCGAAAGTCTGACGTTCAAATCAGTTAGCCTTTGTTTCAACTGCAGAACAACGGGATTCATGCTGATGGTTTCTGAACTCACTATCTTCTTTTCCACCTTTGAAAGCAGCTCTTTTATTGCTTTTATTCGGGCCTTGCTTTCTTCTATTTGTATGTTCACATTGTTGAGCTGATTATCATACTGGCTCATCATCTGAAGAATCCATTTTGCTTCTTCGTTTAGGACAAAGACGTTGTTTTCTTCTTTGAACTTCCTTATCCTTTCTTCCGCATCCTTGAGATCTCTTTCGATTTTCGGAATCTGCTGTTCTATGAACTCGCGTCTCACGGTGTATTTGTTCTTGGCCATGGTTTTCAAAAGATCGTTGTAAACTTCTGCCAGTTTGTTGGCTATCTTTGCTGCGAGAGAAGGATCGGGATGTTGTACGGAGATCCTCACGAGTTTCGTATCTTTTACAGGAGTCACGGTGATCCAATCGTCGAGGATCTTCACGGCTTTGTTGAGTGTTATCTCCGGATTATTCTTTCTGAGGATTTCCAGGAGTTCAAGTTCTTTAACGACTCTTTCGAGATTGGTCTTGCTTTTTATCAGTTCCACTTCGGTGGATATATTCGATCTACCGGTTAAACCGTAGGTGGTGGTGAAGATATCGGTTACCGAACCACCTGAGGAGGATTCTATCTTTATAGTGGTGGACGCTTCGTATATCGGTGTGGCCAGCATGAGATAAACGCCAGTGAGTGCCAGAACTCCTATGAGGGTCAGTAAAAACCACACCCACCTCTTTCGAAATATATGAACAATATCGGAAAGCGTGAGTTCCGCCGCTTCAAATTCTTTTTCCATATTGGGAGATACCCCTTTCGTTTGTGATCACGCAACCCTATTATATCAGACTTATGATGCGGGTTTTATGTTCAAATGTGGGAGACAGACGAATCGAAGATGTGATCCGTGATATAATATAAAAAGGTGGCGGAGAGCGAGGAGAAAGCCACGCCGTAAAGGCGTGGCTTTTATTTTTTGTGGAGGTGCTTTTTCAATGAACGTTGTGGTTGTGGGTGCTGGTATAGTGGGTGCAGCTATAGCGAGGAAGCTGTCCATGTATGATCTGAACCTGATAATTCTGGAAAAGCAACCTGAGGCTGGCTGGGGTATAACAAAGGCTAATTCTGGGATAGTACATGCTGGATACGACGATCCTCCAGGAACTCTGCGAGCCAGCCTGTGTTCACGCGGCAACATGATGTACGAAGAGATGTGTAAGCAACTTAAGGTGGATTTCAAGAGGATAGGTTCACTCGTTGTGGCCTTCACAGGTGATGAAGTGAAAGTTCTTCACGAACTCATGCGCAGAGGAGAGCTCAACAACGTGAAAGGTCTGAAGTTGCTGGATAGAGAAGAGGTGCTCTCTCTGGAACCTAGATTGAATGGAAATGTTATTGCAGCTCTTTATGCTGAAACGGCTGGCATAACGGAACCCTGGATGGTGGCGATAGCGTGTGTGGAAAACGCCGTGCAGAACGGTGCAAAATTTTTACCCAACACGAAGGTTATTGGATTCGAAATAGTGAAAGAGCGAATAAGGTATGTGCTCACCGATAGCGATAAGATACCGGCCGATGTGGTTATAAACGCCACGGGTATGGAAAGTGATCTGCTGGCGAAACTTGCGGGTGTGTATCATCCTCCTCTTCACCCTCGCAGAGGGCAATACATCTTGATAGACAAAAATGCTGGAAATATTGTGAATTCTGTAATATTTCCAACTCCTACTGAAGATTCCAAGGGAATCCTGGTGCTTCCCACTGTAGATGGAGGCACGTTGATAGGTCCGAATGCCGAAGATCTCAGTGACCGGGAAAGAGAATCCGTGTCAACCACCCTCGAAGGTTTGAGAGAGGTTCTGGAGAAGGCTTCACATCTTGTACCGCACTTGCCCGTCAACAGGGTCATAAAAACGTTTGCAGGATTGCGTCCTGAAACTCCCAGCAAGGATTTTTACATCACAGCTGAAACCTCGCCATGGGGTTTTGTAAACGTTGGGGGCATGCGTTCACCTGGTCTCACCGCTGCTCCTGCCATAGCGGAATACGTGGTGGAGTATCTTATACCTGAGAAGCTCCACATATCTCTGACCAGGAAAAAGGATTTCAATCCTGAAAGGCGGAAGATCCCACATCCAGCCGACTCGACGCCTGAAAAATGGCATGAGATGATAGCCAGGGATAAACGCTGGGGGCGGATCGTTTGTGCGTGCAATGAAGTTACGGAAATGGAAATACGTGAAGCGATAAGAAGGGGGGCCAGGACACTGGACGCCATAAAGTTTCGAACCCGTGCAATGTTTGGGAAATGTCAGGGGGGATTCTGCACCCACAGGATAATGAAAATCCTGGCGGAGGAAACGGGTCAGGCTCTGGAGGATGTATTGAAGGCAGAAGCTGGAAGCTGGATACTGAACGGGAAGGTGAGACCTTGAAGAATCTGAGGACACGGGTACTGGTAATAGGAGGTGGCGCAGCGGGAATGGCCGCTGCCCTGGGGGCTGCCGAACAGGGTGTTGAGGTTCTGCTTGTGGAAAGAGAGGACAGAAACGGTGGAGTGCTAAACCAGTGTATACACAACGGATTTGGCCTTCACTATTTCCGTGAGGAACTCACCGGTCCTGAATATGCCGAAAGGTTCATGAAACTCATCGAATCCAGAAATATTAGAACATTTACGGGAGCGCATGTATGGAAGCTGGCACCTTTTGAAAATACGGCATTCATAGTGAGCGAATCGGGTATTTACGATGTGTACTTTGACGCACTTGTTGTGACAACGGGTGCCAGAGAAAGACCATTCGGGGCTTTGATGATACCAGGTGACAGACCCGCGGGAATTTTCACAGCAGGTCTTGCACAGCGTTTTGTGAACATAGAAAATCATCTCCCCGGGAAAAGGGCGCTCATATTGGGATCTGGAGATATCGGTTTGATAATGGCGCGTAGACTCACATTGGAAGGTATGGAAGTTGTGGGTGTTGTGGAAAGGTTGCCCTACCCTGGAGGATTGGAACGGAATGTACAGCAATGTCTTGTGGACTTCGATATCCCTCTGTACCTTTCTCATACTGTGACCGGGGTCGAGGGGAAGGGAAGACTGGAAAGAGTTTACATAAGTGAAGTGGACGATGAGTTTAAACCCGTGAAAGGAACCGAAAAAGTCTTCGAGGTAGACACTCTCATTCTCTCAGTTGGCTTGATACCCCAAACTGAGATTCTTAAAAACTTCGTGGAAATTGATCCTAAAACCTTCGGTTTCATCACTTCAAACACCGGTCGAACAAGCCTTGACAGCGTTTTTGCGGCCGGCAATGACGTGATCATCTATGACCTCGTGGACTACGTTTCCACCGAAGGATATACAGCAGGTAAGCATGCGGCTCTTCATGCTCTGAGAAAGGTAACTCCATCTCGCAGGATTCCGATAATACCTGGTGAAAACATCGGGGTACTCTTTCCTAGATTTTATGAAGAACAGGAAGATTTAAGAATCTACGTTCGGGTGAGAAAACCTCTGGAGAACGTTAGGGTGGTGGTTGAACCGGGGATATACAGCAGGAAATTCGACAGGGTGGCACCCAACGAGATGATAACTTTCACAATTCCATCCGAGAAGATTCCGCCCTCATTGAACAGGATACTGGTGGAGGTGGAGAAAGATGAAGGATAGAATAGTCATCTGCACCAGTTGTCCACTGGGATGCAGGATAAAGGTTTCTGTAGAAAATGGTAAGATCAGCATATCTGGCAACAGATGCAGAAAAGGCTACGACTACGCTCTTGAAGAGCTCAAAGATCCCAAACGCATTCTCACCACCAGTGTAAAGGTAGCCAACGGAGAGATACCGCTGGTTTCCGTCAAAACTTCCTCTATGATTCCTAAAAGGTTGATACCTCAGATAATGAGTAAGATCAGGGAGATCGAGGTTGAAGCACCAATAGAATTGGGAGACATCATATTGAAGAACATTATGAACACAGGCGCTGATCTTGTGGCCACCAGAACGGTGAGGAGGATAAAATAAAAATGGTGGGCTCGGGTGGACTCGAACCACCGACCCTCCGGTTATGAGCCGGAAGCTCTAGCCAGCTGAGCTACGAGCCCACTTCGCTGATAATTTTAACACATGAGCGAACACTTGGCAAGTTCAAACTCGATTGGATCCACGTATCCTTTGCAAGTCCTACTGGATTGATGTGTGATGCTTCCATTTCGTCCAAGAATACAAGGTTCTTTCCCATTATACCAGTTTATCGTGGATTATTTGTGCATGAAACGAGAGCTTTGACCAGCAGC
>JAGGZV010000031.1 GCA_021161835.1 Thermotogae bacterium
ACATGGTATAATTATGAACGATGAGGAGTGGGTGCGTAGCTCAGCGGGAGAGCGCTTCCTTCACACGGAAGAGGTCGCAGGTTCAATCCCTGCCGCACCCACCAGAATGGGGGTAAAACCCCCATTTATTTTTTGGTGTTATGATTGGTAAGGATAATCCACAGAAAGGGAGGCAAAGCATGGAAGGACCTGGTTTCAGGAAGTACGTGGCGATCGTGGGAAAACGCAATGTCGGAAAATCCTCATTCATGAACAGATTGCTGGGACAGGAAATATCGATAGTCAGCGAGGTGGCAGGCACCACCACCGATCCGGTGTTCAAGAGTATGGAATTGAGACCTTTGGGACCTGTTACCTTCGTGGATACTCCAGGGCTTGACGATGTCGGATATCTGGGAAAGTTACGCGTGGAACGTGCCAGGAAGATCCTCTACAGGGTTGATGCTGCCATCCTGGTGGTCGATGATATGCCAGGTGAATACGAAGACAGCATAGCAGAACTTCTTCGAAGTATGGACATACCCTTCATGGTGGTGGTCAATAAAGAAGATCTTCTGGGCAGCAAAGCGTGGGAGTTAAAGAAGAATTATGAATCAAAATACCATGTTGCGGTACTGGTGGTGTCGGCAAAGACAGGCAAAGGCATGGAAAGCGTTGGAGACACTTTGAAAAAGATCATACCTGATGAAGAAGAGATACCGTTCCTGAGCGATCTGATAGATGGTGGAGATCTTGTAGTTCTGGTGGTACCCATAGACCTTGGAGCACCCAAGGGCAGATTGATAATGCCACAGGTTCATGGAATACGAGAAGTGCTCGACGCCGAAGCGCTGGCGCTGGTGGTGAAAGAAAGAGAATTGAGATACGCTCTCAAAAACATAGGCATGAAACCGAAGCTGGTGGTGACAGATTCACAGAGTATAACGAAGGTGATATCGGACATTCCGGAGGATGTGAACGTAACGACATTTTCCATACTGGAAACACGCTATAGAGGAGATTTACTGTACTCCATAGAAAGTCTGAAAGCCATCGAAGAACTCGAAGATGGAGACAAGGTGGTGATCATGGAAGCCTGCACTCACAGACCCCTTACCGAGGATATAGGCAGGGTGAAAATCCCGAGATGGCTGGTAAATCATACTGGAGCTCAACTGGAATTCAAGGTGATAGCAGGAAGAGAATTCCCCGATGCAGAGGAAGTGGAAGACGCCAGGTTGATAATTCATTGTGGAGGATGTGTGATAAACAGAAATGCTATGATGAAAAGAGTAAAGATGGCGAAGAGACTCGGCATACCCATGGTGAACTACGGGGTGATCATATGCTACCTACATGGAGTCATAGATAGAGCTATCAAGGTCTTCAATCTGGATGTGAAAGTATGAGGCGTGAAGAAGATTACCTGGGTGAAGTGGAACTGCCATCAGAAGCGTACTATGGTGTGCACACCTTCAGAGCGCTGAACAATTTCCCCACGACTCGCGAGAGATTCGATGAAAAGTTCATATGGGCGTACTTCATGGTAAAAAAGGCGGCCGCGTCGTTGAACATGGAACTCGGATATCTGGGAGAACATGAGGGCGATGCGATAATGAGAGCCTGCAACGAATGGAAAGAGCTCATGGAACATGTCGTGGTCGATCCACTCTGCGGAGGTGCCGGAACATCCATAAACATGAACATAAACGAGGTCATAGCCAACAGGGCCACGGAACTTCTGGGAGGTAAATTGGGAGAATACAGAATACATCCCATCGACCACGTAAACCTTCATCAATCCACAAACGATACATTTCCAACGGCTGCCAAGATGGCCGTGATAGTAAGGAACGAAGAACTGGTGGAAGAGATCATCAAGCTGCAGGAAGTGATACAGGAGAAAGAGAAAGAGTTCTATGCCGTAAGAAAACCCGGACGAACCCAATTGATGGACGGACCGCCAATAATGCTTGGTCAGGAATTCGGTGCTTTCGCCGATGCCCTGGCAAGGGATAGATGGAGACTGAACAAAGTAGAAGAAAGAATCAGAAGTGTGAATATGGGTGGCACAGCCATAGGCACAGGAATAGGTGCGCCCAAGAATTTCGTGCTGAGGATAGTGGACAGGATACGCGAAATATCAAGGGTCAAAATAGCCAAAGCTGAGAATCTCATAGATGCAACGCAAAATTGGGATGTCTTCTCGGAGATTCATGGACTTCTGAAATCTCTTGCTGTAAACCTCTACAAGATCTCCAACGACATAAGATTGCTGGCGAGTGGGCCAAACACCGCCATAGGTGAGCTGATCCCACCACAGATTCAGGCAGGAAGTTCGATAATGCCAGGAAAGATAAATCCCGTGATACCGGAGTATGCGATTCAGCTGTGTTTAAGTGTTTTCGGTCACGATGTGATCGTGACACAAGCCTGTGCGTCTGGAAACCTGGAGCTGAACCAGTTCGCACCACTCATTGTGCACTATACCCTGAAATCCATAATGTTCTTAAAAAACGCGTGTGTTGCTTTACGTGAGTACGTGAAGAGGATAAAGGCCAACGAAGAAAGATGTGCTGAAAATCTGAAACGTTCTGTGTCGAATTTGACTCCACTCATCAACCTCTTCGGATACGAAAAAGTATCCCGGGCAATCAAAAAAGCCAGCTGGGATATAGAGAAAACTCTGAAAATACTGGCAGAGGAGGAAAATGAGTCCTTCGAAGAACTTTCGAAGAAACTGAACTTGAAACGCATGACGGGACTGGGATATCACTGAATCAGTGTATGTTGTAGAACATTTCATACTGTTTGAAGAGAGTGATGAAACCTATCTTTTCTGCTGCTTTATACAGAGGGTCGTCTTCTGGCAGGTTCGCAGCTGTTATATCTGCATCTGGTATTTCTTTTCTCATGTAGCTCATCGACTTTTCCAGAACTTCCTCGAAGGTGTGAGAAGTTTTAAAGGGAGCACAATCCACTATGAAGGCACCACCTTCCGATGTACCCCACACAAGGTATCCATAGTCTTCCACTTTGCACATGTTATACCTTCCATTGGCAAGTAGGAGTGTTACAGGTTCTCTCTGCCAGTTGGGAGTCCTGGAAAAACCAAACATGGCCTGTATGGCCTTCTCGTGTATCCAGCGAGGATCGGCTCGCGTTATCTTACATTCCTGCTGTGTGCTCAACTTTTTGGAAGAAGGGAACACCATGGTTATGAGATACCTATTTTCCCTGAAACCATATTTCTTGTAAAACCGTACTGCACGTACATCCTCTTCCAGAACCTCGAGTGTGACTTTACGTACACCTTTCCATCTCAGCTGTTCGAAGGCATAATCCAGCATGTAATGTGCCAAACCTGTTCCCCGCTTTTCGGGTATCACACCCATGGCATCTATGCGGGCTCTCTCTTTTCTTTTGGCTATCAGAACGAAACCGACAGGTTGATCGTTCTCATAGAAAACAAAGGAATCAGAAAATGATATTGAATTTTCCCTCGCATCAAGCTGAAAACCAAGCAGAGTCCACTGAACCGGAAGTTTATAATCTTTGAAAATCCGATTGACGAGGTTTATGAGAGCAACGGTGTTAACATTGGTAACTCTTCTAACATCCATTGTGTTTCCCCCTTTCAAAAAGAGGGGTGAAATTAGACTGAAAGATCAAGGCCGGACTGTTGTGATGTTTGCGTGGTGACAGAAGGTCCCGCTTTCTTCATGGCTTCACGCCATACCTCCAGCAGAGTTTCCATGTAACCCAGGATTTCATCCACTATCTCGACATTTTTCTTTATGTTGGCATCCAGTAACCTCTGGAACATGTAATTGTACAAAGACCTGAGATTTTGAGCGATCACTCCACCTTTTTCCATGTCCAGTGAAACGTTGAGTTCCATCACGATATCCTGCACCTTCTTCAACTTCTCGTTCGCCGTAACGTAATCCTTATTTTCCAGAGCTTTTCTCGCTTCTTTTAGAAACCTAACCCCACCTTCGTAAAGCATTTCAACCAGCTTGGCGGGTGTGGCCGTCTTTATCTGACTCTCCGAATATATTTTACTGTAGTCAAGCATTCATCCCACCTCAACTCGTTTCACCGAGCAGCTCTTCCATTTTGTTCAGATAACGCAGGTACGTGTCATACACCGTCGTAAGATCCGTATCGACTATGTCCATTATCTCCACCACATCTCTATCCTTGAGAGCACGTGTAAGCCTGTTCAAAATTTCCACAGACTTTTTGAAATCCTCCGTCATTCCCATCTCTTCTATGGTCGTACCCGTAACCTTTCCGAGACTCTCGCGGATTTCCTCCATCATAGTTAACCCTTCGGCTATCTTTGCCATCATTTCATATCCCTTCTTGGAATCCTGAAGGAATTGATCGGATAAATTACCGAGAATGGCTTTGATTCTCAGTATGTATTCCTTCCCACTGTTGACAAGATCTTTGGAAGCTGCTCGCATGGATTTGAACTCGAATTCTACTTTCTCACCGCCTTCGAAATAACTGTTCATTATCTCCGAGAGCTTGGAAATGGGGATATCGATGTCGTTCACCTTCAAACTTACCAACACCTTACCGGCTGGCCTTACATGCTCATAAAGCTCGTTGAAATTCTTGAAATCTTTCTCATCGAATTCGAACCTTTCACCGTTGATGAAAACCTCTATCAAAATTATCGCCCCCACACAAAATTATACCATTCACGCTACTTTCTAAGAACCCCGAATCTCTGAAATGGCCAAATCCTCAAAAGGGGAGAGCCTATAACATTCTTCACCGGCACGAATCCGAAGTATCGACAATCAAAGCTTTCAGGAGAATTGTCACCCATGAAAAAGTAGCAGTCTTCCGGGACACGTATTTTTACGCGTCCTGTTCTGGTGTCTTTCCAAACATATTTGGGGATATCATACTTTTTGAGGTGTTCTTCGTAATACCGCGTGTAATCCAGTGTGCGATTGTAGTACACCAGAAACTCATAGAAAGATGAAGTTACCATGGACCTGTACCTATCTGGATAAGCCATCATCTTCCAGAAATCCGGTGTGGCGAAAATGCCCGCACGTACGTATTTCCTATTCTCGAACCCTTCCGGCACTTTCCCATTCACCTTGAGCCTGTAATATCCTCCACTTCCGGGGATCGGTTCCAGCTCCAGAATATCACCGGGTTTTCCAACCAGGCGTTTGACATACTTGACATGCCCTTTGAACTCTCTTGGTGCAAAGAGGTCCATGAACCTGTCGAAGGGACGCAACATCTGTAAAGCACGTCTGTCAACGAATGGTGCCCAGAAGACAACGGTATCCCCCAGCTGGGGTTCACGGACAGAATAGGTTATCTTCTCGATGAAAAGTCTATCCCCAGGTACAATTGTGGGAATCATTGAACCTGTAGGAACCATCATGGTTTCAAAAACGAACAACCTTATGATGGTTCCGAACACCAGCGCATATACGAGCGCCTTTCCCCACTCTTTCAGCTCGTATATGACTCTTTCCTTCGCTGTCAATTCAGTCCCTTCTTTCCTTTATGCGAAGTTTACCGCGTATGTTACGTATGTAGTAGAGCTTCGCCCTTCTGACCTTACCTTTTCTAATCACTTCTACCTTTTTGACAGCCGGAGAATTGAAAGGAAAGATCCTCTCAACTCCCACACCGCCAGATGCTATGCGTCGAACAGTGAAACTCTTACCCATTCCAGAACCTCTTATTTTCATGACCACACCTTCGAATATCTGTGTTCTTTCCTTTCCTCCTTCCACCACCCTGACATGCACACGAACGGTATCACCAGGTCTGAACTCAGGTATATCCTTTCTTATCTGATCGCCTTCGATCGCTCTTATGAGAGCATCCATTTTTTCATTCCTCCTTTCCAGGGATTTCTTCTCCTATCAACCTATCGAGTATGATAGCGACAGCCGCACGTACGGGCAAATGGTTATAAGATGCTTTTCCCCGTATGGGTTCCAGCCTGTAATCACACATATCCTCTATTTCCTTTGGCAGCCCCCAGCCCGTTCCAAAGATCAGACACGCAGCCCTACGAGATTCGCGAATTATACGCTTCCCTTCTTCGTATGACACGGCATTTTCGGCTCTTTTGGCCGATGTGAAAAACATCAAGGGTTTATCACCGGTTCTTTCTTTTACCTCTTCCACCATTTCTTCTATATAAGACTTCAACCGTACGAGTTTCAATGCTTCGGCTCTGCTTGGATTCTGCTTTTTTCCAGGTCCATTCAGCCAATAGTCTAGCACGTTTTTTATTATCTGCTGTTGCGCCGGGAGGTTCGTTATCATGTAATAATTGTCGACATCGTAGGTTCGACATGTTCTGGCTATATCGTGTATGTCCAGATTCGTTACGGCAGTGGATATGATCCTGCCATCTTTACCCAGTATGGGATAATGTACCAAACACAAATTCAGTTCACTCATTCCATCTCCTCCACTTTCTTACCTTCCGCCAGTAACCTGACCAGCTGGATTATAGCCTTCTTGTCTTCCAGGTTCAAATCCCTCTTGAGAAATAGATCGGGACGTCGGAGTATGGTTCTTTTTATCCTCTCCATATGCCTGAAAAGCCTGATTTTTTCATGGTCACCTTTCAACAACACATCAGGTACCTTCATCCCACGAAATTCCCTTGGTCGGGTGTAATGCGAATGGTCCAGAAGCTCGTTGTAAAAAGAATCCCTGGATGAATCTTCATCTCCCAGAACTCCCGGCACGAATCTGCTCAGAGCTTCTATCATCACCATGGCAGCAAGTTCCCCACCACTCAGAACATAGTCACCGATGGAAAGTTCCTCATCGACCATGTTCACCACTCTCTCGTCCACACCCTCGTACCTTCCGCAAAGAAAAACCAGCTCTTCTTTCTCCGCAAGTTGCCTGGCCACATCACTGTTGAACCTTTTTCCCTGTGGCGTCGTCAGGATCACGAAAGGATTCGAGGAAAACTTGGACTTGTACCAATCCATGAAATTGTAGAACGGCTCCACCTTCATCACCATGCCAGGCCCTCCACCGAAAGGATAATCGTCCACCACATGATGCCTATCATCAGTAAAATCTCTGAGATTGAAAACCATAAAATCTATTATTCCGCTCTCAAGCGCTCTTCTGAAAACACCACAACATTTCAGAGCGTCGAACATCTCCGGAAAGATAGTAACTACGCTGATCCTCATCTTATCTTCTCACCCACAACCCTTATAATACCCTTTTCAAGATCCAGCTCTTCGATGAATTCCCTGGCCAGCGGAATCAACTTTTCTTCACCTTTTAACGTTCTCACAACCAGCACATCGACCGCTCCAGTCTCCACTATGTCCTCCACCTTCCCCACCTCTCCCCTCTCGTCCACAACGGTACCACCTATAAGCTGATAGTAGTAGAATTCCCCTTCAGAAAGTTTCGGTAGCTCGTCCTTCTTCACATATATATACATACCGCTTACCTTTCTCGCCAGCTCGGGAGTCTCGATCCCTTCAATCTTCAGCAGAAAACCACGTGGAACAGGTCGAACACTCTTTATAACCACTGTGAAAGCCTTTTCTTCTTTCTCATCTGCTATTACCACGCTGTACCCCGCTTTAAACAACCTTGTGGCGCTGGAGAGGGAAAGTACTTTGACCTCTCCATGTACACCGTGCGGCCTGACTATCTTTCCTATCCTCACGAACTCATCCAGCGTATCGAGATAAGGTCTCATCTAACCACCCTCACAGACACTCCCCTTCTTCCAGTCAACGTTGCCACCATATCAGTTATGGCTTTTATCGTCCTGCCATCCTTACCGATAACCTGTCCCACATCTTCGGGATTGACAACCACTTCGTACACCTTCTCGTTTTGCTCATCGAATTCCACAACGACCACATCATCCGGATGTTTGACCACAGCTTTGACAATGTGTTCTACCAGCTCCTTCATCCCTCAACTCCTTCCTTTTTCTCCTTTTGACCATATTTCAACTCATGAACCCTCTTCAACACACCTGCTTTCGATAAGAGCTTTCTTGCCGTTTCACTGGGTTGGGCACCTTTCATGATCCATTCGACAGCCCTGTCCACATCCACTTTCACGGTAGCAGGATCAGTTAGTGGATCGTAGTATCCAAGTGATTCTATGTATGCTCCTGTACGCTTCTTTCTGGAATCCACCACCACTATTCTGTAGAACGGTCTGTGCCTTTTACCAAGCCTCATGAGCCTTATCCTTACCAAGAGTTACACCTCCTCAAAATGGTATTCCGAATTTTTTGAACAGTCCTCTACCTTTTTTCAAACGTTTCATCATAACTTTCAGGGTTTCATAGGATTTAAGAACACGATTAACATCCTGGATGGTTGTTCCACTTCCGCGGGCTATCCTTCTCTTCCTACTGTAATCGATTATCCTGGGATTTCGACGCTCCTCCTTCGTCATCGAGCAAATTATGGCCTCGGTCTTTTTAAGTTCTTCTTCACTTCTGGCCAGATCCACCTTCGGCATACCGGGAATCATTTCCAGGATCTCCGCCATCGATCCCAGCTTCCTGAACTCCCTTAACTGCTCCAAAAAGTCTTCCAGATCGAACTTCACCTTCAAAAACTTCTCTTCCATCTTCTTCATCTTCTCAGCATCCATCTGTTGCTGGATTTTATCGATCAACGAGAGCACATCCCCCATACCCAGGATCCTGCTAGCTATTCTGTCTGGATAGAAAGGTTCAAGAGCATCCAGCTTCTCACCGACACCCACGAATTTCACCGGTTTACCGGTGATATATCTGATGGACAGTATCACTCCACCTCTTGCATCGCCATCCAGTTTCGTGACAATGAAACCCGTCAAGTCCAGGATCTCGTCGAATCTTCTTGCCGAGTTCACCGCATCCTGTCCCACCATGGCATCCACTACCATAAGAATCTCATCAGGTTCCAGAAGTTCCTTGAGCTTCGCAAGTTCTTCCATGAGAGCATCGTCTATGTGTAGTCTCCCGGCTGTATCCAGTATCACGACGTCATGATTCCTGCTTTCTGCCGTTTCTTTTGCTTCGGCGACAATCTTGAAAAGATCCTTTCTGTCTCCCACCACGACCGGAACATTCACTCTGTTACCCAAATGTATTAGTTGCTCCACCGCTGCAGGTCTTCGAAGATCGGCTGCAACCAGCAATGGACGTCTACCACTTTTCTTGAGAAATACGGCCAATTTCGCTGCGGTAGTTGTCTTTCCACTACCCTGTAATCCGACGAACATAACGTACGAAGGTCTGTGAACAAGCTTCAAGTCTTCCTTTTTCTCCCCCAGTATTCTCACAAGCTCATCGCGAAGTATGGCTATGAACTGCTGCTCAGGTGTAAAGCTTTGGAGGACTTCCGCTCCCAAAGCTTTTTCCTTTACCCGGCTTATGAACTCCTTTACAACCTTATAGTTAACATCCGCTTCCAGAAGCGATAGTTTCACCTGTTTGACCGCTTCTTCAACGTTTTTCTCCGTTAACCGTCCTTTACCGGATATGTTCTTCAAAACCTTCCCGAGCTTCTCCTTGAGATTTTCAAACATTCTTCCACTCCCCAAACAGAATCCAAAGTAGTATAACGTGCATCCTTTACGCGAATGTTGACAAATATATGATGATTAGTGTCTGATTTTCGTAAAGACACCTCTTAACTGTTACATAATGATAACGTTATAAGATCAACGGGATGTTAGGACACAAACAAAGAAAAGCAAAGCTCCTATCGAAAGTATCGAAAGCAATGCAAGGCTGTTCCTTCGAAGACGGGCAACACTGAGAATGGCAGTGGATGTAGCCAACCTTCCTTCCTTTGTTTTTCCGATCACTTCGAACGTGATGGAAGCGGGAAAACTCAACCCGTTGGACCCTTCCCCACACCATTTGAAACTGTTTATACCTGCTATCACTTTCTCCCGCTTGGTCCATAACACTTTCTCATCTTCGCACACCGTTAAAGTTGCTTCACACGAACGACTACTCACTATATCCACATCCACCCAGCTGTCCAGAGAGCTTTTTCTGAACCTGGGAACAATCCTTATCATGAAAGGTAGATACACCATCGAAACGTTCAGTTCTTTCTCCTCGCCCGGACTCATATCCACACTCACAACTTTTGTGAAAACTTCAGGATTTTCCAGACGCAATCTCAACTTTCCAGCCGGTATTTTCAACAACGTTTCCCTACTTTCAACCAGGCCTATCAATCTGTTGTCATAGAAAACTTTCAGAGGATACACGTTGGAAGATATACGAAGGATGGCAGCCTTCTCCAGATCCATCTTGAGGAGATTCAGTCCTGCCCGCAGTTGGAGATCAAGCCTGCGCGTGATATAGTCAGCACTCTCAAACTTCAAACGAATCCTCGATATCCGTAAATCGTTCACCAGCAGAGTGCCATTCTCATCGGTTGTTCCAACATAAGAAGCATTCACATAAACGTTTACATCCGGTAATGAGATGATAAAAAGTTGCGCCTTCTTCGTTTTTTTATCCTGCATTCTCTCGATAACGAGACCTTCTTCCCTGCGAATACGAATTTTCGCACGTTTCAAAACCCTTGCATCTGCTATTTCTCTTCCCAGTTTCACCATGAAAGTCAAGGCATCGGAAAAGCTCGCCTGTTCTTCAATCTGCGATTTCAGAACCAGGAAATAAAAGATAACTTCTTCCACATTGGAGGGAATGGACAGCCTTACATCTTTGAGCACATGCGGCTCCAGTTTGCCCATGTATTCCATGGTCATATATTCACCGGTATCGATAACACAGTATCCATAACCACCCACATCACTTATGAGCCATGTGTTCAACTCACCGCTAGCATTACATCTGCGAAACTGCAAATCCACATAAAGGGCTTCCGGTGAAATCTCGGCGAAAGGCAGTAAAGCCAGAACTTGGACAGTACAGACTGTTGCAAACCACAGGATCGTGGATAGACTCCTCACAGCTTTCTTGAACCCCTGTACGTCTCCCAGTCTTTCAGAAATCTTTCTATACCTATATCCGTCAAAGGATGAAGGAATAGCTTCTTCAAAACAGCGAAGGGCATTGTAACAATATCCACACCCATCATAGCTACTTCCACAACATGCATGGGATGCCGTATGCTGGCTGCTATTATTTCGGTTTCAAAAGCATAGTTGTTGTAAACCTGCACGATCTCATCCACCAGTTTGAGTCCATCGGAAGACACATCATCTATCCTACCTATGAACGGACTCACATATGTTGCACCGGCTTTGGCCGCCAGAATAGCTTGTGTTACGCTAAAAACCAGCGTCACATTCGTCTTTATACCTTCAGCACTGAGAATCTTCACGGCTTTTATACCTTCATAGGTCATAGGAATCTTCACCACAACGTACTCGCTGAGACTGGCAAGATGCCGTGCTTCTTTTACCATGCCTTCCGCATCTGTGGCCACAACCTCTGCACTGACAGGTCCCTTCACTAGTTCGCATATTTCTTTAACTCTCTCCTCAAAATCTGCCTTCTCCCGGGCTATCAGGGTGGGGTTCGTGGTCACACCATCCACTATACCCCATTCCACACCCTGACGTATCTCGTCCAGATTCGCCGTGTCAAGGAATATCTTCATATCTCATACCTCCCCTAACAGTTTTCGAAGTTCCAGAGCGTTTGTAACCGCCTGACCATTGTAACAATTGTTGAAAAATACATAAACATCCCCTTTTTCTGCCATCCTTTTCACATCTTCTGCAAATTCCTCCAGTTCTTTTCTATTGTAAAGATAATCGTATCTTTCGGAACCCTGTGCTTCAAACCATCTAATATTACGACCATGAAATCGGAAATATACAGGAGAAGCAGTATACACCGCCACATATGGGTATAATCTATCGAGCCTGGGTTCATCCGCCACCACATGTGGAATACCGTGTTCTTTCAGAAAGTCATAGGTTTCGTTGCTCACCCACGAATCATGTCGAAACTCGACCGCCATGGGTGCATGGGAAATCAGGAGATCTCTGAGAACGAGGATGTAATCCATGTTTTGTCGACTTTTCACGAAACTCCTCGGGAATTGAGCAAGTATACATTTCAACCTTCCCTCGTTTTTCATGGGTACTAAAGCATTGGTGAAATGATTCAGTATCCCGGACAATTCTTCCGTATCTCCCCTCCGCCATATCTCATGTGTTACAGGTTGAGGTAATTTCACGGTGAAAAAGAAATCGGATGGGGTTTTCCTCAACATGCCAACAATGGTTTTCAAGGCCGGCATCCTGTAATATGTGAAATTCAGTTCCACCACGTTGAACCTCCACACGAAAGCATAATATCGCAACATCGAACGCTGATCGATTTTGGAAGGGTATACCTTTCCCACCCAATCGGGAAAAGAATATCCACTCGTGCCGATATATATCATAAGGGATGTCTGGATTGCCCTCCATCCACAGGTAAGGTAACGCCGGTTATGAAAGAAGCTCTTTCCGATGCCAGAAACGCTACAACATCAGCTATTTCCATGGGATCAGCCATCCGTCCCATGGGTATGTTCTTTGCTATCCTCCTTATTATGTCTTCAGGTTTTACCCTTTCTTTCTCCGCATTAGAACGCGCTATCTCTTTTATGCGCTCAGTCAGAGTGTATCCGGGTGCGACAGCGTTAACGGTGATGTTGTAAGGTGCCAGTTCTATGGAGAGAGATTTTATGAAGCCGGTTACCGCGAGACGTATAGAGTTGGAAATTATCATTCTATCCAGCGTATATTTCACGGATACGGAAGTGAGTGCTATTATTCTTCCCCACTTTCGTTCTTTCATGCCTGGAATGATCAACTTACACAACTCGACAACACTCTTGAAGTTTTGTTTGTATGCGTAATCCCAGTCTTCAATTTTGACATCTTCAAACCCACCCACAGGTGGTCCACCCGCATTCGTGAAGAGTATGTCTATCCTCCCGAGGGCGTCCAGCGCTTCAGATACAGCAGCTTTCACACTCTCTTCATAGGATAAGTCACAAACCACTGCTTTGACTTTCACGCCGTATTTCCCTCCGATTTCCATGGCTGTACCTTCAAGTTCTTCCCGCCCGCGAGCACATATGACGAGATCAGCACCTTCCCTTGCCAGCGCATGGGCCACGGCTTTACCTATCCCCTTACTTCCCGCAGCCACAAAAGCTTTCTTGCCCCTGATGCCCAGATCCATAGGTTCTCAACTCCTTTCGTATACCACCTTGTTCTTTCGACGGTTGTCCACTATCCTGACTATATTATCGGGTACTTTTACCATGTTCTTTTCGAAGAGCTCCCTTATGAGATCCTCGGGTATAGAAGTAAGGATCCATATATCCAGGATACTGACCTCTTTATCCTCCACTTTCGTCAGAGCGGAAGTGATGGCCCTTGCATACCTTTCGTATTCCACGCGCTCTCCCCACCTTCACAGTTTTATCCCGAGTTGTTCGTGCAGGCCGGCTATTTCATTTGCCAGCTCTTCCACTTCCCTAAAGGTATCTTCGGAAGGAAAACCTCTGAAAGTAATTATCCTCATCCACTTTTCTTTAAAACCGGGCATCAAGGTTTTCAGTTGTTCTTGAGCCATACTTCCCCAGCCATAAGAGATTATGGCACCCAAACCTTTGGCTTTGGCCCTCAACCTGTCCGCCAGATAAACCACTTCAACTGCTAGAGGATGCAATCCGTTGAGAACTGTGGGAGCGGCCACAACCAGACTGGCGGAATCAACCAGCGCCATGGCTATCTCACCCAGATCGCTCACCACCAGATCATATCTCTTCACCTTCACCCCCCTCTTCACCAACGCATCGCACAGATAATCAACTGCCTCAACGGTACTCCCATGCATAGACACATAGAACACTGAGGTCAGGTTATCCAGCGAATCACCTGACCATGTTCTGTAAAGGTCCAGTATCCTGGCCGGAACGTCGTGTATGGGACCGTGACCAGGACATATCATCTCTATTTCAATCTCGTCCAGCTTTTTGAGATTGTTTCTTATAGGACTTCTGAAGGGAGCCATTATCTCGGCATAATATCTTTTAGCGGCCAGCTCCGTGCGCTCATCTTCAGATGCGTACACGCTATACGTAGCAAGGTGAGAACCGAAGAAGTCACAGGTAAAGAGTAGTCTTTCCTCTTCGAGATAGGTACACATGGTTTCAGGCCAGTGCACCCACGGAGTGTATATGAATCTCAGGGTTTTACCTCCAATATCGAATATTTCCCCATCTTCCACCACTCTGAGTCTTTCTTCAGGTAAGTTGAGATGAATCTTCAAAAGTTCGAAAGCTTTTTTGGAACACAGTACCGTTGCCTCAGGGTATTTTTCCAGCATCATGGGGATGGAACCCGAATGATCCTGCTCGGTATGCTGTGAAACAATGTAATCGATCCTATCCACCCTCAACATTTCGAGCTGTTGAAACAAGTACCTCGCCACCGCTGGTTCTACGGTATCTATCAATATCGTCAAGTTTTTCCCTTTCACCAGATATGCATTGTAACTGGTTCCATCGGGAAGGGGTATGAGACTATCGAACAATCTTCTCTCCCAGTGCGGCACGCCGAGAAAATACACATTCTTACGTATCTCCTGCGGCTTCACACACCTCCACCTCCTCAAAATGAATCATGCGATACAACACTCAATTGATTCTTTATAGCTTGGAAACGTGATTAAGGCGCTATTACTGGTACGATTGTATCATGTGGTTGCACATACCTGTATAACCACCCGAATGGTTGGTACAAGATGACAGGAAAGGAATTTCACCCGGTATCGCCTTCGACCACATCTTCTTTATTGTAGTATTTTCTCTCCTTTTCGCAGTAAAGTCTCTCGATGCCCCTACTCGAACGATAGTAAAGCCTATCTCCACACGAAGGACACAGGTATTCACTCGGTTCATACCAGGACATGTGACCGCATTCACTGCACATCCAGTAAACTTTTCTCTTTTTACTCATCCTCTTTTCAACAGTTCCACCACATTTCGGACACGAACCTCTAGCGTGCACATTCCTGGCATAATCACACTTTGGATAGGCGGAACACGCCACGAATTCACCGAATTTCCCCCTCTTCAAAACCAGGGGTGCTCCACATTTGGGACATGCTTCTCCTATGTGATCATCATCTGTTTCTGTGATTATCACCTTGTTTCCATCCAGAACGGCGGATTCTGGGGAAATCTTCTTGGTGACATGGCATTTGGGGCATTCCACATAGGGACCGAAACGTCCAACTCTGAGCACCATAGTAGTACCACATTCCTTACACTTTAGATTGGTTTCAAAACGTATACTTATTTCACCGTGCTTTATTCTGGCCTCAACCTTCTTCAGCTCATCCTCGAATTTCCTGTAAAATTCACTTATAACCTCCAGCTTGTTGGATTCACCGTTCTCTATTTTGTCGAGATCTTCTTCCATACTCGCGGTGAACTTTTCGTTTATTATGTCCGGAAAATTCGTTATGAGAAACTCGTTGACCAGGAACCCCATTATGGTGGGAACCAGTTCTCTGCCCTTTCTCACGACGTAACTTCTATCCAGAAGGGTATTTATTATCGTGGCATAGGTTGAAGGTCTTCCTATACCTTTCGCTTCCAATTCTCTCACCAGGCTGGCTTCCGTGTACCTGGGAGGTGGGGAAGTCTGAGCCGCTTCTGCAACAATTTCAACTTTCTCTATCTCCTCACCCTTCTCGAATTTCAAGGACAGCAACTTTTCCTGCGATGAACCGTATACTCGTTCGAAACCGTCGAACAATCTGGTCTTTGCAACACTTTCGAACTCGTAAACCCCATCCTCGGTAGACAGTATGAATCTCACTTCTTCGTACTCCGAAGGAGCCATCTGCGACGCCATGAAACGTTTCCATATCAGGTTGTAAAGCTTCCAGTGATCTCCCTTTATAAGATTTTTCGCCTTTTCGGGGTCTATGTTAGGATAGGTGGGACGAATAGCTTCATGAGCATCCTGGATGTTCTTCTTCGTGCGTTTCCTGGTGGTTTTGCCTCCAACGTAATCTTTCCCGAAGTAATCCTCTATGTATTCAGAAGCCATCTTTCTCGCCACATCGGATATACGTGTGGAATCGGTCCTCATGTACGTTATGAAGGCAATGTTACCTTCAGGCGTCTCCACACCCTCATAAAGTTGTTGAGCTATCCTCATGGTTTTGGCGGCACTCCAGCCTAATGCAGTGTTACTTTCTTGCTGAAGTGTACTGGTTATGAAAGGATCCGGGGGTTTTCTCCTAACCTTTTTCTTGACAACGTCTTTAACCACAAGTTTTTGCCGTTTCACTTCTTCCAGGATTTTACCGAGTTTTTCATCGGTATCTGTATGCTCGGGTTTCACGGTCTTTCCACTTATACGTACCAGCGGAATACGCGTACCATCTATCAGAATGTAGATCTTATGATATTTCACTGGTTTGAAGCGAATTCTCTGAGTCTCGCGATCGCATATGAATTTCAACGCAACCGATTGAACTCGTCCAGCACTCAACCCCTTCTTGACCACTTCCCACAACAATGGACTCAACCTGTATCCCACAATCCTGTCCAGAATTCTTCGTGTTATCTGAGCATCCACTTTCTTAAGATCTATGGGTCTGGGGGAATTCACCGCCTCCTTTATGACCTTTTCCGTTATCTCGTTGAAGACAACACGGATAGGTTTGGAGATGTCAAGCTTCAATATATCTGCCAGATGCCATGCTATGGACTCGCCTTCTCTGTCATGATCAGAGGCGAGCAGGACCTGCCTGTTCTTCGCGAGCTCCTTGAGCTTCTTTATGAGTTCCCTCTTTCCCTTCACCATTACGAATTTGGGTTTGAAATCTCTATCTATATCCACTCCGAATTCCGTTTCTGGCAGATCCCTGACATGTCCCATGGATGAAACTACACGATAACCTTTCCCCAAATACTTCTGAATGGTCTTGGCTTTGGCAGGGGATTCAACAATGAGCAATTTTTCCTTCATACTAGCTTCCGCACCTCTGACTCGATGCTTTCAAATACCTTCCTATCCCTGGATTCGAAGTATATTCTTACCAGAGGCTCCGTACCTGAAGGACGTATGAGAAGCCATGAATCACCTTCCGCAAATTCGTAAAGATAGCCATCCATGGTATTCTTATTGCATACACGCAGGCCAGCGAAGGTGTCCACATTTGAGAATTCGTCCATGAGTTTCTTTTTCTTCTCTTCACTTTCCAGTTTCACATCTATTCGGGAATTGCAGAAAATGCCGTATTTGCCAACGAAATCCTTTCTGATCTCCGAAAAAGATTTCCCATAATATGCGATCATCTCAAGGGCTAAGAGCACAGCAAGAATACCATCCTTTTCGGGCACGTGATTCTGAATGGACAGCCCTCCACTTTCCTCTCCAGCTATCACATATCCTTTTTCTGCTACCAGAGGCCCAAGGAACTTAAACCCAACGGGGGTCACACTACATTCCTCGTCATGTGCACGCGCCACAAAATCCAGAGCGTGACTGGTTGCAATACTCCTCGCAACGGGGCCCCGGAAGCCCTTGTTCTCATAAAGATGTTCAGCCGCAATGGCTATGAATTCATTGGGGGTCACGAAATTTCCGTTCTCGTCAACGATACCGAATCTGTCCGCGTCACCATCAACACCCAGTCCCACATGATACCCCTTCTCGATCACGACCCTTCCAACGCTTTTCATTCTTTCCCTGTCGGGTTCCGGTCTCCCACCACCAAAATAGGGATCCCTGTAATCATGCAGTATCTCCCATTCTTCACACAGAGTCTTAATAACGTTATCAAGATAGCCCTTTGCGGTTCCATAGAGCACATCCACGACGGCTTTCAACTTCGCTCGTCTTATAGCATCGAAATCCAGCATATTTCTTAAAACTTCGATATAATCTTTCGACGGATCGATGATCCTTACCAATCCCTTCTTTTCAGCTTCTCTCCTGTGCACACTTTTCACAGGTATTTCGCCTGCCTGCACCTTCCTTATGAATTCCTCTACCTTTTTAGTTACCTCGGGTAAAGCGGGACCTCCAGAAGCCGGATTGAACTTCAAACCACAGTATTCTGGTGGATTATGTGATGCAGTGAGATTCACCCCGCCATCGAGCTCGTTGCGTATGATGTAACTGGATATAACGGGAGTTGGGGTGGGAGACTCACACAGATGAACTTCTATACCGTTCCCAGCAATAACTTCCACCACAACATCGGCGAATTTTTCCGTCATGAAACGTGTATCGTAACCAACTATGATTCCCCTTCCTTTTCCATTCTCTTTTACGTACTCGGCGACAGCTTGAGAAACCACACGTACATTGGAAAAGGTGAAATCGTTTGCTATTACTCCACGCCACCCACTGGTGCCGAACCTTATTTCAACCATTCTTCTTTTCCCTCCTAATGTATATACGTCTCTGAAGAAATTTATCGTATTCACTCCATACAGAATCTTCCACCACATTTTCGATCTTTCTGAACTGTGCCATCTTCGCATCGAGATCATCGGCGAAATATAACGCTAAAGCTTCCTTCGTCTTCGGCACTATGGGGGAACCAAATTCCAGCTCTCCATGATGGGAAATGATCATATGCTCCAATTCCATCAACAGTCTTTCCGGAAAACTCTTCAACTTTCTAACGCGATCTCTAAGCATTTCGACACCGGAAACTATGTGTCCAACCAGCTGGCCCTTGTCGGTCATCTCTATACCCGTTGGCGCCAAAGTGTAATCCTCCAGTTTACCTATATCGTGCAGAATGGCACCTGTTATGAGCAAATCTCTGTCCAGATCATCGTATATCCTGCACACACTGTCCACGATTCTTACAACCGAAAGGGTGTGTTCCAGAAGCCCTCCTCTGTAAGCATGATGAACCTTTACACCTGCAGGGGAACTTTTTAACCTCTCAATAAAGTCACGATCGCTGAAGAACTCTCTCAGCAATTTCTTCAGATGCTCGTTTCGTACCTTCATTGCGTATCCATTTAATTGCGAAAACATCTTCTCCACATCGTAAGGACTTTCCTGTACGAACTTCGAGGAATCAATCTCATTCATTTCCACCACACGTATAGCTTCCTCATCCTGTGCCACCACTATCTGTAACCTATTGTCGAAGAAAACAACCTTACCCCTGACCTCTATGACATTACCCACCCTGATTCTCCTATCGTTCAATTCTGCGTTGTGCCAGTCCACAGCACGTATGCTTCCCGTTTTGTCCGTAAGGGTGAGAAGCAGGAAAAGCTTCTTGTCTCGTGTTTCCTGAAGCCGTTTGCTGTCAACCCGCAGAATCATTCTGACCTCTTCGTTGGGAACAAGATCCGCCACGAACCTATCAGTTTTCAAGATTTCTTTCAGTTCTTCTGGAAAAGCGTCACCGAGTTTCAACGGAACACCCCCGATCTTTCCCCCTCGCTCACCACGTACTCGTTCAGTAACTCGAAGAGCCATTCTCTATCCTCCACGAAATTTCCCACCGTTATCTCTCCTGTGGATGTCACCAGTTTCCAGGTGTTTTTATCCACCTTTATTATGCTCGAGATGGGTATCTCTCTGTCCAAATATTTCAACATCCCCTTTTGAAGATCGAGGATCACCGAATATCTGAAGAATTTCAGCAGGTTGAGCACCACCACGAAATCTATCGCGAGAACCACAATCACCAACCATACGCTTCTTGGAAGCGCAAAAAGAATCAATTCGGAAAGAAAAACGAGCGCTACTATGAGCGCTCCGGCAAATATTCGGAGATCCTTTCGAAACCTGAACCTGTGTATCATGATTTATACCACTCTCTTCACCTTACCCGATTTCAAACACTTCGTACAAACCCGTATGGTTTTCACCACACCATCTATCTCCACCCGTACTCTCTGCAAATTGGGTTTCCACCACCTGCTCGATTTCTTGTTCGAATGACTCACCCTGTTTCCGGCTTTCGGCCCTTTGCCACATACAGCACAGACTTTCGACATCGAAAATCCTACCTCCTTTCCCGATTGAATGTCCCTCACCGTCTGGCGATTATACCATGGATACTCCCGGAAGCCACAGTGAATATGCCACCCTGTAAGATGATAACACAGGGTGGCGTGCTAGAATAAAAGTGGATTAGTATAGTCCAAATTTTAGAAAAAGGAGATGGAATGGTGAAGATAGGAATTGTTGGCATAGGTAAAGTTGGGGCCACTCTAGCTTTTGCCACACTCATGGCGGGTCTGGTTGAAGAAATGGTGCTTGTCGATACGGATGTGAGGCGAGTTGAAGGTGAAGCGCTTGATCTGTTGCATGGGACATCGTTCACACGGCATACCAGGATAAGGGTAGGGAATTATGGGGACCTCAACAACTCGAAGATAGTTGTCATAACGGCTGGAGTCGGCCAGAAACCCGGGGAAAGCCGCCTTGATTTGATGGAACGTAATGTTCGGGTGATAAAGAACATCGTCATCGAAATCGCTAAATACGCCCCTAACTCGATCCTTCTTATGGTAACCAACCCCGTAGATGTGCTAACATATGTTGCTTGGAAGGTCTCGGGATTTCCTTTCAACCGGGTGATGGGGTCCGGTACCGTTCTAGATACCGCACGCTTTCGCGTACTCATAGCCCGGCATTGCCGGGTATCCCCGAAAAGTGTGCATGCTTACATAATAGGAGAACATGGAGATTCGGAACTGGCTGTCTGGTCAAAGGCAGTTATAGGTGGAGTACCGATAAAAGATATGTGCAATACGTGTAGTCGAAAGGACTGTTCGAACAACGCACTTGAGAATATATTTGAAAAAACCAGAAAGGCGGCTTATGAGATAATAGAACGCAAAGGTGCAACGCAATATGCTGTGGCACTGGCTGTGGTGGACATAATGAAGGCCATCATCGAAGATGAAAAGAGGGTGTTAACAGTATCAACGCTTATCGATACAGGAAGCAAAGAAATATTTTTGAGTCTTCCAGCTGTTGTAGGATCCAGTGGAGTGGAAAAAGTACTGAAGCTTAAACTCTCTGGAGATGAGGAAGAAGCTTTGAAAGAATCCATGAAAGTGATATCAGAAAACATCGAAAAAGCTGAAAGAGTGTTGAAAGCATGAGGCACGCATATCGGAGAGTGTTAGAATCGTGACGGAAAAAGCTACCTTCTGGAGGTGTATAGAATGTTTGTACGTGATGTCATGACACCGAATCCCGTGACCGTTACACCCGATACCACTTTCGCAGAAGCGATGAACATACTTAGGACTCGCAAAATACGAAGATTGCCGGTGGTAAAAGGAGAAAAATTGGTGGGTATCATTACAGAGAAGGATCTCTTGAATGCTTCTCCTTCTTCCGCCACAACGCTGGATGTATGGGAACTAACCTCCCTCCTTCACCGCTTGAAAATCAAAGAAATTATGACGGAAAACGTTCTAACGGTGGAACCCAACACACCTGTTGAAGAAGCAGCAAAGATTATGGCAGACAACAAGGTGGGAGCCTTACCAGTTTTGAAGGATGGAAAATTGGTAGGAATAATAACTGAAACGGATATTTTCAAAACCTTTGTTAACATGCTTGGGGTGCGAGAAAGAGGTGTACGATGCCTTTTCAAAATACCCAACAAGGCAGGAGAACTTGCAAAGCTAACTGAGCTCATATACGAACTCGGTGGAAACATCCTATCCGTGGCTTCGTACGAATTGAAAACAGGAGACTACTACATTGTTGTGAAGATAAGTGAAATAGACATGAATCGATTTGAAGCGGAACTGGGAAATAGGGTACCCGAGATAGAACTCGTGGACTCCCGATTTGTTTGAAATCAGGTGATTCGTATGCGCAGAAGACTGATCATTCTTGCCGTTCTTTCGGTCGCCATACTCTCGTTTTACTTCCTCATTGCTGAGCTCATAAAATCGAAAGACATATACAGGCTTCCATATGTACGCCTGCGCTATCGTTTCACCACGAAAAATGCTGTGGAAGTTGAAGAAGAAATCCATTATCTCATGGTGAAGCCATACAGAGGTATATATTACGATTATTACATTCTTGGCCACCCAACCCTGGATAATGTGAAAGTACTAGTAGATGGCTCATCATATCACAGAATATCCTGGCTTCAGAAAACGGATAAGCGTATAAGATTCCGCGTTTACCTTTCAGAAGGTGAAAACAGGATTACACCTTCGAAAAAGGGTGATCTCATCAAACTGACGGTAAAATACACTATCCGTAATCCCTATGAACTTGGAAAAGATTTGGTGCAATTCTTCAATGCAGCCATATGGAGAGATGGATGGAGTCAAAAGGTCGAAAAAATGGAAATATACAACGAGTATCCCTACGAACATTACGATGCTCGATTCAGTGAAAAACTGGTTGTTCTGATGTCACGTATATACCCTCTAGGATTGGAGAAATCCCGCGAGATGTTGACAAACGGCGAGAAGATAACTTTGGCCAACGTACCTGCCAACACGCGAGTTGGCATGAGAGTACTACTTACAAAAGATGTTTTCGATCCACAGGTGCTGAATGAAATGGTGAAACTTCCAGAATCACTCGCGTCCATTCAAAAACGCAATGCACGATACACCCTTAAAGCTCGATCGCTTACATTACTTGTTTTCACACTTCCCGCTGTGTTTCCGCTGCTTATGATGCTCGTGTATTTTATCGTGGGAAGAGAGCCCAAGGTATCGTATCAAGGCATATACGAAAGAGAAATCCCCTACAATGATCCACCCGAAGAGGTCAATGCAATAGTGAAACGTTGCTGTTCGAGTCCAGATGAAGATGGTTTCTCAGCTGCCATTCTAAAACTGGTAAAGGAAGGAGTTTTGGAATTCATCCTGGATGGTCTAAAAGCCGTGGGATTGAAAATCAGAGATGCAGGAAAGGTGAAGGAAAACGATGAGATGCTCGTCAAAACGCTGTTCGGTGATACAGAAATTTCGACGGGTACGGAAATGTATTTCGATAATCTAAAAGAAGAGTTGAAAAAAGATCAGAACAGAGCCAAAAAATTCGTGGAAAACTACCGTGCGTGGAAAGAACTGGTGAGCGTGAAGATCAAACCAAGGCGTTATCTCACGGCCACCGGATATTACCTGGCAATTCTGATAGGCATAATGAGCGCCATAACAGGTGTGATGTACCTCTACATTATTGCAACAAAATATCTTTCTACCTTTTCAGTTACAGCCGCACAGGGTGCCTGGTTCCTCGCTCCCTTCCTCTGGATACTTGGTGTGATACCGTTCGTACTGCCCAAAGATATATTCGGACGCTGGACCGTCAAAGGTCGTGAGTACTATCTCAAGTGGAAAGCGTTTGAAAAGTTCCTGAAAGACTTTTCGCTGATATCCTCCTATCCCCCAAGCTCTATAGTGCTCTGGGAAGATTACCTGGTGTATGGCACAGCACTGGGGATAGCAGAGATCGTGGCGCGTCACATGACAAGGCTTGTTCCAAAAGAATGGGAACGGGATTCCCATATTCCTGCACCCATATGGTACGACATCACATGGTATGCCACCACAAGAAGGCTATACGGTCATGCACTCTCCCATACGGCACAGCAAACCAGTGGTGTCGGAGGCGAATCTTCGTTCGGCGGTGGTGGAGGAGGATTCAGCGGAGGAGGCGGAGGAGGAGCCTTCTAATCAAGATCCATTTCCACGATCCGCTCTATTTCCTCCCTGAGGAACACTTCGTGATCGCGGATGATACGCTCGTAACATCCTTTCATCAACGGAGATGAGATCAGGAAATCCGCCGTCGCCCTGTTCATGGCAACGGGTACGTTGTAAAGAGTCGCTATACGCAAAAGAGCCTTTACATCCACATCATGTGGCTGTGGTTCCAGAGGATCCCAGAAGAAGATGAGAAAATCTATTTCGCCCTGTGCTATCTTTGCGCCTATTTCCAGGTCGCCTCCCAGAGGACCACTTTTGAACTTGTGTATTCTCAAACCCAGCTCTTTCGAAAGCATGGCTCCCGTGGTACCGGTGGCATACAGTATATGTTTGGAAAGAGTGCCCGCGTTGTAGCGGGCCCATTCGAGCAGATCTCTTTTTCTCCTATCATGTGCTACAAGCGCTATCCTCTTCTTTTCTCCCATCGGTACCTTGTAATATTCACTCATGGAACATCACCTCATCCAACATATTCCAGCAACTCGTTGAGTTCATCCCGGATCTTCCGCAATTGCTTCTTTATCGTCAACGTCCTGTCATCCTTCAAAACGGCAAAAGGATCGAGTTTTCCCGATTTCAACAACTCATACGTTTCATTCACAAGTTTACCAGCTTTAGATGAACCTTTCAAATGTTCACGTATGCTTGCCTCGCTTCTACCGAGTTCCTCGGCGATCTGCGATACGGGCATACCCGCTTTACTTCTGGCGAGAGCGCCAGCTGCTACTGCGAGACTATCCACCCATGTCAACCTATCTGTTGGATTCTTCAAACTTTCAAGAACTTCTGGTCTGAAAAGAGATCCTACAAGCAATAGGGTTTCAAGCTGATGAATCTCCTGTCTGCCCGAAGGATTGAAGCTGATGTTCAACATATCCACCACCTCCATCCCTTAATTTTGGACTTTTATTCCTTCATCACATATCTCGAAATAATGCCTTTTCAGAGAATGTGCAGTTCCTCTCATTTTCCACACTATGAGTGACCTTTTCAGTTCTCCGTCTACTTCATCGAGATCGAGACGTATTATCCCATCCACCCCGTGTTCCACGCCTGGACCACCAAAGCCTCTCTCTGTAACGGAAACCTGGCTTATGAAGAGTGCTGTGCAACCGTAACCAGCTATAACCTTTTTCAATTTGAAAACCACGTTTCTGGCAAAAGTGGGTTTGGTGAGATACAAACTGGTGATGGAATCTATGACAACCCGTTTCGCTTTACTCGCCTTTATGGCTTCCTTAAGAACGTCCATTAATTCTGCCTCATCACTCGGATCACGTACCACATACGGTTGATGCGCACCGATACCTATACCACCTGTGAAAGCGTCCACCATGATGAATTTGCCATTATTTTCGTATTCCCTGACATCCCATCCAAAGACCATCATGTTCTTTTTTATCTGGACAGGATGTTCCTCAAGAGCAACGTATATCCCACTTTCTCCGTTCTTCAAACCATTCCATATGAACTGTTGGGAAAATATGGATTTTCCTGTTCCTGGTCCCCCGGAAAGCAAAACCACACTTCTCTCAGGTATTCCACCATTCAGTATTTCATCCATTCCTGGTATTCCCGTCTTCACCCTCTCCACCTTCATACACTCACCCCCCTTTGTTTAGCAGTCGTTATATTAGTCTGCTAATATTATAACAAATCCACAGCGTATGTCAACATGCAGATGAACTGAAAGCTGGACAGGTATAGAAGAAAAAATCATTGCAATTCCGTTATCAAGATCCCGCTATTATGACCAAAAATATTGTCATCCCCTTCAAACAAATCCGCACGATTGCAGATTTCCAGTCTTTAAAGAGTGCATCATATACTTTCCTTATGTTCACAACAAAACCTGGAATTCACTTCACTTTTCGCAATTTTATAAACCCACTCGGCTATTTTTCTATCTTGAATCCCTTCCCCCAAAGAATTGATTTAAACGGTAATATTGTGCACTTGAAGCAATCGTTAGAAAACACGCTTTCACCCCTCAAAGGTTCGATTGAAACTTGGCGTTTCCGTCGTTGACAATGTCTTCGTAGACAAGTTTCCATCCCTCAAAGGTTCGATTGAAACCCGACACCTACCGCGACCATGCCGCCTCTGTGACCTTGTTTCCATCCCTCAAAGGTTCGATTGAAACTATGATTTCTTCTTCCTGGCGCCACTTTTCGATACCGGTTTCCATCCCTCAAAGGTTCGATTGAAACAACTAGCATCTTACACAGAATCGTTGCAAGAACTCTAGTTTCCATCCCTTAAAGGTTCGATTGAAACTTCGCGGTGATCTAAAACAAGATTATGGAGAAATTAGGTTTCCATCCCTCAAAGGTTCGATTGAAACGAAGCACAAAAAGGATGGTATCCGTTAGAAGTAGAAGGTTTCCATCCCTCAAAGGTTCG
>JAGGZV010000088.1 GCA_021161835.1 Thermotogae bacterium
CTGAATCGTGATAATAGAACAACTATGGGATTACCAGGCATAAATCGAGGTATCAGCCAGTCTATGGTCACCGCAAAAATAAAAGTGAGAAGGTAAATGAGGACTTTTCGCGTGAGGTACTTTCTCATGCTTCCATACTCCTCCTACACAGAATATGGTGAAACCTCAAGTTTTATTGTAATACAATCCCTGCGCCCACCACGTGGACGCAGGGAACTTGAAATCATAAACTCTCTTACTTGGCTTTCAACTTCGTCAACATCATGACTCCACCAATCTGCCATCTTCCACCCCATGTAACCGGATAGGCGTATGGATTCTTTTCACTGGGCCAGTTGGTCCAGACGCTTTCACTTGCCTGGAACCACATGCCGTTATACCAGAGCGGTATGGCGGGCATTTCCTTCAGGAAGATTTCTTCTATTTTCGATAGGAGCTCTTGTGTCTTCTCCTCCTGTTCGAGAGGTGTACTGTTGAGCTGTCTCAGGAGTTCATCCAATTCTTCGTTCTGGTATCGTCCGAAGTTTCCATTGTACATGTATTCACCGGTAACGGGGTTGAACAACCAGTTGTAAAGTGTCCAGACAGTTGCAGAAACTTGACTTCCAAAGTTGTTTATGGCCATATCGAACTTTCCTGCTGTTAGATCTTCCCAGTACTTACTGTAATCGGGAAATTTAGCCGTAACATTCAGTCCAATGGCCTTGAAAGCATTGGCTATGATCTTTATGGATTCCATCCAGTCTGTCCAGCCGTACGGAACTATTATGGTGAGCTTTATCTCCGAACCATCGGGGGCTTCTCTCCAGCCATCGCCATCCACATCCTTGTAGCCTGCTTCGTCCAGAAGTGCTGCTGCCTTCTCCGGATCGTAGCTGAAACCATATTTTTCAACGACTTTCTCATCGTAGTACTTCATCCACGACTTTATTGGCAGGAAACCGAGAGGATTGCTGGGCAGAACCTGTTGTTCGAAGACTTTCTTGACGATCTCGTCAGGATTTATCGCAAAAGCAAGTGCTCTTCTGAACTTCGGATCGTCCATGGGTTTCTTGGTGGTGTTCAAGAAGAGGAAAGCGGTGTTATCCGAAAGCATGTACGGGGGCCCCTCGAACCAAGTGTGGATACCATAGAACCTCTTCAAAGATGGGACACCGGGCAGGAAGAAATTGCTTATATCGAGTTCACCCTTTATCAACATTCCGAGAGCAACGTTGTTGCTCAAAACTCGCAGATATACTATGTACTTCGGTGCAGGTTTTAACCCCAGAAGTTTCGTTCCCCACCAGTCTTCGTTTCTCACGTAGACATTTCTATCCTGTGTATAAGTCTGGATTGAGTAGGGCCCGGAACCGACCGGGTATTCGTTGGCACCGCTGAGTACCTCTTCCTCTGTCTTCCTTCCCCAGATGTGTTTTGGCAGTATTGGTATTTGATAGAGATCATACAACCATTCATGATAACGTGGATTGGAAAATTTGAAATAAAGGGTCTGCGCGTCGACTACTTCGATGGTGTCCAACCATTCCCAGATGGTACTGTAATAGATACTGGTTATCTTCTTGGCAAGTTCGAAGGTGAATTTCACATCCTCAGCGGTAAGGGGCTTGCCATCCTGCCACGTGAGACCTTTGCGCAGAGTCAACCTGTAAACGTTTGCAGAAACCCACTTTCCTTCCTCCGCAAGCCATGGTATCAATTCATCGGTGAGAGGATCGTAGTTGTAAAGTGTTTCATACACCAACCCTACAACACCTGTTACAGCGGCCCATGGAGTTATAGGATTCCAGTTGCTTGGAGGAGCCCATAATCCTCCACCAGCGTATAGAGTTTCGTTTCTGGGATAGGTTACGCCGAAACCCAGAGAAAATACGAGCAGTGCGGCAATACAAATGAATGTAAATTTTTTCACTACGCCTCACCTCCTATATAAGATGATTATCGCAGATCCACTATGATAATATTATGTAAACATTTTCATATCAAATCCGATGAGTTTCGATTATGAATGGTCTGAGCAGATGAACCCCGAATATTGCCGAAGGTTTCCCGATAATGCATTCAAACATTTCATAAAATGAAACCGAAACAAATGATGGAAAGGTGTAAAATCATGATGAAAAGGGGTGAAAAGGCGATGTCCAAAAACAGAATCCTTGTCGTGGAAGACGATGAAAAAATCGGGCGACTACTTGAACTGGAACTCAAACACGAGGGATATGGTGTCAAATGGGTGCAGGAAGGCTACGACGCTCTAATAGAAATCGAAGAATATCAACCTGACGTGGTCGTGTTGGATATCATGCTACCCGACATAGACGGAATAGAAGTTGCCAGACGCATAAGGAAGAGATCTGAGGATATTGGGATAATAATGCTGACCGCGCTGGGAGAAAAAAGGCACAAGCTTGAGGGATTCGAAAGTGGTGCGGACGATTATGTTGTTAAACCTTTCGATATTGAAGAACTTATAGCTCGCATAGAAGCGGTGATGCGTCGAACGCGTAGAAAACGAATCATGGAAATAAATGTGAACGACATAAGAATTCTTCCAGAATCGAGAAGGGTTTTTAAGAAGGATAAGGAGATACACCTTTCCAAAACAGAATTTGATCTACTTTTATACCTTGCAAGAAATGCCAATAGGGTTCTGTCGAAAAACCAGATACTGGAAAATGTGTGGGGAATCGACGAGTTTCAGAATCCGAATGTTGTGGAAGTGTACATAAATTATCTACGTAAAAAGCTGGGAGACAGAGGCGACATAATAAAGACTGTACGTGGAATTGGTTACATGCTCAGGGGTGAGGAAAAGTGAAGATAACCACGAAACTCACCCTTGTGCAAACCGCTATCTTCTTTTCGCTGACGATTCTCATAGCCTTTTTCACATACAGATACGTTGAACATTCCTTTCTGTCCAAAGAAAAGATATTCCTTGTGAGAAAGTTGATAGCGAGACGCATAATGATGCATCTTGGCAAATTCGCGGATATACTGATAGTGGAAGAACTGGACAACGGCTACAGAGTCATATGGGACCCCTTCAAACTGGGAGAGTACAGTGAGGGCATCCATGAAAGAGATGGGGACTACTTTCTTCTCATACAACTCGAGTTCAACGGCAGACGATTCATCGTTGGGAAAGATATAACACCCACCATGATCTCACTGAGAGATCTCAGAAGATTTCTTTTACTACTTGTTGGAATTGGGGGAGTGCTCTCGTACACACTGGGTTACCTGATAGCCTCATACTCTCTGTCACCGCTCAGGAAGATCCTGAATCAGCTTGAAGCCATCACACCTGGCAACCTCAGTCTCAGGATCACCGGTCCTGATTCCAGAGATGAAGTTGCTACTCTGGTGGCACGTGTTAATGAAATGCTTGATAGAGTAGAGAAAGCATATAAAGCACAAGAACGCTTCATATCGGATGTGTCCCACGAACTTCGTACTCCTCTTGCATCCATAATGGGATATGTAAAAATGCTCAAGCGATGGGGTAAGAGCGATCCAAGGATAATGGAGGAAGCTCTCGACTCCATTGAAACCACCAGTCGAGAGATGAAGGAATTGATCGAAAATCTGTTGCTTCTAGCGAAATCCGAAGTAGAAATGGAAAAAGAGGATGTGAATTTGAAGGAATTCTTAGAGGAGCTGCTCGAGAAATGGCGTAAACGTTATGGAAGAGAAATAGAACTCGTGGTCGAAAGGAATCACGTTTTGAAAACGTCGAAAGAATATCTGGAAATAATCATGAACGTCCTGATAGATAATGCGGTGAAATATTCCGATGACAAAATCACCGTTCTTCTGGATGATCGTGGTATATCGGTGAAAGATAGAGGCGAAGGGATACCTGAAAACAAACAAAGGGAGATATTTGAAAGGTTTCGAAGGATATCCAAATCATCAAAAGGACACGGGCTGGGATTATCGATAGCCAGAGAAATCGCAGAAAAACTCGGATACGAAATAACCGTTAAAAGCTCACCGGGACAGGGGAGCGAATTCACGGTGGTATTGAAATAAAGAACTTTCATAGCTTAAAAATCTTCGAAGGATGCACAAGATACACTTCCACGCCCGATCCGTCCAATTCCCTTTTTATCTCCTCGTTGTAATGCCTGAACCTATGCTCAAAACGAGAGGAAATGTGGTACAGGATCAAACGTCTGGGTTTTGCCTCTTTTACCAAAGGTAACAGTTCTTCTATAGAAACATGATTGGGTATCCTGCGCTGGGATTTGTCGAGAAACGTACACTCGTGGATCAGAGTTTCAGTACCTTCCATTTCTTCGTAAGGTATAGCCATTGAATCACCGCTTATCGTTAAAACCTTGCTTTCATACACCTCCGTTACTTCATCGCGCCCTTTTTCTTTTACCAGACGAGCTATTTCTCTGTGATCGTAAGAACGATATTCATCTTTTAAGCGTTTCCTGATCTCGATTATGTGATAACCGAAACTCAGCTCATCACGAGTATGTCGAGTCCTGAAGGGAAGTAGATATCTTTCAAAACTTCCAGCACGTCTCAAAAAGAACTTTTCTCCCTCTTCCACGGGTATTCTTGTAAACTGATATCTCAGATCGGGATTGGCAGAAACTATGAAATCTAGATATTTCTCAATTGCTCTGTTGCCTCGCGGGTAGATCACGTTCAACGGTTTTTCTCTATCACCCATGGCGTTGTTACGCGTATTTACTATACCCCATAGCCCCGCTATGTGATCAACATGACCGTGCGTGAGTATTATATGTTTTATCGCAAAGATACGGTTACCCAGGTGAGTGCTCACACCTTCACCGGCATCGAACAGCAAACGTTCCGGTTTGTAGAAGACCCATGTGGAATACAGCGCCTTCGAAAATATCAAAAATTCCATTCACTCAGCCTCCACTTTTACAACGATTTCACCCTTGACTCCTCCTGGAAGGGAAACCTTCACCTTATGGATGCCGGTACTCCTTATGGGAGATTCAAGGATTACCCAGTGCTTATCGAATTCTTGATCGATCTTTCTTTTTATGGCTTCAGCCACCATGGCAGTGGTTATGGAACCATATATTTTGCCCTTTTCCCCCGCCTTCACCCTCATCACAACCGGTGAAGCCTGAAGTTTCCCAAGTAATTCTTCGCTTTTCTTCCTGAGCAATTCATGGCGTTTCTCATCCAGCTTTCGTTGTTTTTGAAGACCCTTAACCAACCCCTCTGAAGCTTCCACAGCTAAGCCTTTAGGTATCAAATAGTTACGTGCGTATCCATCCTTAACTTCCTTTATTTCCCCAGCTTTTCCGACACCTGGTACATCTTTTTTCAACAATATTCTCATTTTCACACCCTCCGCTTGAAAACGATCACTTGCACTATATCTGAACAATCTTCAGACATGTCGCTTATATCACCCAGATTCAGAACCAGTTGCTTCAACTGGATCTTATGCGCAAGCGGAATATCGAGAGAAAAGATGGTTTCTATGAGTTGCAATTCTATCTGATCCTCTTCATGCTCAACCCTCTCCACTTCGGAGATCCTTTTCGCGGCTTCGTCAAGATCTTCAAAAATATTCACAATGGTATCCTTGAGAGTATTGAAAGCTTTGTAACCCAGCTGAATTTGTTTCCTCAAGCCGCTGACAAGTTGAGAAGGAATATCAACCCTCTCGAGTGTCAACTGATGGGCCACGGTTTCACCACGGTTCGCTATTTTGTCGAGAGCCTCCACCAGATTGAGAAGATCCCCTCTAAAATTTGGCAGGAAGGCACCTTCGTACAATGTTGCCTCCATCTCGCGCCTTATCACATCGGCTTTGTGCTCCAGGGTGTGTATTTCATCCATGAGTTTCCTGACTTTGCCCCAATCCTTAACCACCGCTTGATCCAGTATTTCTTCCACCTTCTTCAACAGTTCACTGGTGCAATCCAGGTGCTCTCTCAACTTCTCTATAACCTTCTGCTCTTTTTTACCAAATATTGCCAAGTTCAACACCTCCTCCATGAAAATCCTATATCATGGAAAGATATCTGGTGAGTATTTCATATGCGTAATCCACAAATTGCTGCAAAATCCAGGCAGCGAGCATTATCAGCATCAAGAATACCACGAGTATCTTCGGAGCAAAGGTTAAAGTTTGCTCATGAATTTGTGTGACAGCTTGAAAGAAGCTGATCACCAAACCCACCAGAAGGCTGACGAGTAGTATGGGAGAAATAGCCTTCAGTAGTGTCCATAGACCTCCCGTTAGAACGTCTATAAAAACCTGATAGGTCAAAAATACACCTCCTTCGAATGACCATCCCTTTAAATGAGTTTACCATAATAATTCGAAAGAACCGTTTCACTTTTCAATAGAAATGTAGACAACGTAATCCTCAGAACCATATATATCGCAAAATATTCGCAAATGTTTCTTCTCACGAAATGTTTACTAAACCCGCACATTTTATGGTAAACTTTATTTTAAGAAGGAGTGGTGAAATGAAGATCCTTAAGTTCATAAGAACCACATACTGTGGGGACGAGTACCTCATAGAAAATGAGGAAGAATTTTATCGCATACGGTTTGTGGATCTTTCCACAATAGGAGATCCCTCGTCATTTTTGAACACTATAGAGAGATTAAGAGAATTGAATCTGAAAGCTCTAATTTTACCGGAGAGAGTGGAAATAGGCGACACCGTCATTCTATTCTATCCCTTCAGGTTCGAAACAGAGCTGGATGTGACAAAGATGGATAACAATTCAGCCATGAACATGATATATACCTTCCTTAATCTCATGGGATTTTTGAGCCATCTCGGTATCAACCCATTCGTTGCGACTTCTTTCGATGATGTCATCGTACTGGACGACTTCTACCTTCTGCTACCACCCTGGTGGAATCTTCACAAAGAACCGAAATCCGTTTTTTACGACAGGCAAGCCTTTAAACTGGGAAAAGTATTACCCTCTTCATCCACCCATGTCATGGCGAAAATGTTGATGCATGTGGTGAATCAGTGTCATCACAAACAGTTTGCATCGCTTTTGAAGCAACTGGCACAGGAAGATCCCGAAGAACGTCCAAAACATGTCACCGTCCCACAAGAAATGAAACAAATAGTCGAGAAAACCAGGCGTCGGGGATATACGGAGTTGAATTTTCCACCCCTTGGCAGGAGTGAAGATATCGAGAAAATCTTCGAATATCTGGAAAAATCCGATAGAGAAGGATTCTGCACGATAGCTGTACGTGGCAAGCACGGTATAGGTAAAACGACATTCCTGGAAATTCTCAAATACGAATTTCTCGAAAGACAGTTCTCCGTGCTTGAAGCACGTTCAACTAAGGAGTTGCTGCTGGGGCTGGGGCAGATCGCCGCCGACAAACTGGATGATCCTGAATTCGACAGATTGTTAATGGAAGCGATAGAGAAGGAAGAAATAAGTGATAAATTGGAGATAGAGATAAAGAAAATAGTGAACAGTCTCGAGAACCTGGCTATACTGGTGGATGACTTTCACGAAGCCAAACCGGATTTTAGAAGATTAATCAAGAGCCTGATGGAACTGAGAAAGCAGGGAAAATCCATAATAACACTTTCGATAATCGAGGGAGAGGAAGCGGGAGTGAAAGTGGATCACGAATATTTGCTCCCGCCACTTAAAAAAGAAGTTATAGACAATTTGATGGAAATGCTCTTTCCTGAAATCCCAACAGGTAAACGTGAAGAACTTTCCACATGGTTGATGGGTGTATCCAACGGAATACCCGGAATAATGGTGGAAGTATTGAAAACCATATTTCTCAATGTAAAATATGAGCCGGATAAACTGGATCTCACCAAGTTAGGAGACATACACAGGATCATAAAACAAAGAATGGAAATGGTACCTAAAGAACACCTGTGGGTATGGGAACGCATTGCATTACTGGGATTACGCTTTGTGAAAGAAGATCTGAAGACATTGACGGAATCACTCGATCTTGTACCTTCCAGTGTAGAAAGAGCTCTGAACGAAATGGAAAGAAACGGGGTTGTGTATCAGGAAAAGTCAGGTATTTATAAATTCACACTGGACAGTTTCTGGAAATCTTTGGTGGAAAATATACCCAAAAAGGAACGTGAGAAAATATACAGGTTGCTTCTGGAGAAAACGGAGGATCCCCAGCGCAAGGGATGGTATTTGGAACGCCTAAACAACAAAAGAGCCGCGGCCGCTCTGTACATAAAAGAAGCCATAAAAGCTTATAGAAAAGAGAAATTCAACACAGCCAAAATATACTTCGAAGAAGCCACGAGGTTGTTGGGAAATGGAACAGGATCGTATGCAGTTGCCACAAGGCTGGCAAAGATCTGTTCCAACGTTGATAGAATGCATGACGTTGCTCTTAAGACTCTCAACAAGTACTCTGCTATTCCCAGGCTGGAAGCACTTTATAAACTGGAAATATTTCTTAATGCTGAAAAAGCGAAAGAAGCCAGTAAACTGCTGAAAAAGTTAAAACTGGACGATTATATTCTGCATGCCAGGCTTCATTTCATCGCCCAGCTATGCCGCTATCAAGCCCTTTCAGGTGACATAATCTATTCGCTCGAGAACCTTTCTGAAATGATAGAAGATTTTCGGCCCAAAACAGCTGAATGCTGGCGTATCTACGCATTGACCTTGCTGCACTTTGCCGAACTGCGTATTAGACTTTCGGGTACCACCGATAGAATAGCCAATAAATACTTCAAGCGAGCGCTCGGTATAGCCGAGAGTAGAAACTTCAAGTTTGAAAAACTCCTGATTCAAACTGCCATGGTTCGCCACTTTTCCACGCAATCTCCTGCCTATTCCATGTACTTGATAGATGAAGCGGTAAAGATATGTGAAGAACTGGGAATAAAAAGATCCCTAATGGATCTGAAACTTGAACATATGCGGCTGAGACTTTACAAAGGTCAAAAAGAGGAATTTCTGCGTGAACTGAGAGAAGTTCAAAATCTTGCGTACATAACAAACGATCTAGGGCAACTCGTGCAGACACTCTTCGATGAAAGTTTCTATCACGCTTATAACAAGGAATTTGAAGATGCTCTACAGGATCTCAACAAAGCTCTTGAACTGGAGAAGAAGGGAGGATTCATAAAACGGGCTCTTCGTGCCGTGGTAACGATCTACGCTATGAAAGGAGATCTCGATAAAGCCAGAGAACTCATCAAACGCCGTTCGCATCATCCTGCTCTGACGGCCGCCCATTTCGCCAATTTCAGAGGAATGATAGAAGCCAAAAGTGACGAAGAATTCCTGAAATACTGGTCACGTGTGAAACACGATGGAATATTCTGGAACGAAGAAACATTACTCATCTTCGCTGAAAGACTCATAGAGCTGGATGAAGAAGGATTCCTGAACTTTGCTCACAAGCTGGAGGAGTTCAACGCAAAAAACGGGATGCTTCTTTCACTCGCCATCGTGTACGAAAGTCTTGGAAAAGCTTTCTGGAAAAAAGGAGCCAAACTCAGTGCACGTAGATTCTTCAAACGCGCCTACACCATATACGAATCTTCGGGTTTCAAAAATGCTGCCAGAATCCTTAAGTCACATCCTGCTTTTCAGGAATGGCGAATATTGAAAACGTCTGGGGCCGAGTATTATCAAAAACTCGCCACCATGAAAGATGAAGCGTTGTTTATTGTCAGATATGCGAATCTATGCGACTCACTTGAAGATTTGTTGCGATACTTCACCGAGAGGCTACGTGGTTTCTTACCGATTGAAAAGATTTCCATGGTTGTTCGAAAACGAGAGCGTGTTGTAGCAGAATATGGTGAAAGCAGCGTTTTCCAGGAAACACTGGGAGAATTCTTCTCCCAGCGTCCTTTCCGCCTGAGGCAGGATATCAGGATCGATACCGAACATACTCTCAGTCTTTATCTCGAGAACAACCGCTTGAACATAGATAAAGAAACCTTCGAGGAGTATCTGGAGTTCCTCGAAGAAATTGAAGCTGCCTTTATAGCAGGAATTCGCTTCATGCTGGCACAGATAGCCAGCATAACGGATCCTTTAACAGGATTGTATACACGCTGGTTCTTCACGAAGAGCCTAAAAGAGGAATTCGAAAGAGCGAAGCGTTACGGTACACATTTCTCAGTTATAATGGCCGATATAGACAATTTCAAAGTTATAAACGACACCTATGGTCACACCGTCGGAGATCGTGTGCTTGAATACGTGGCAAGGGTTTTCACTTCAAATACTCGAGCGACAGATATCGTTGGAAGATATGGTGGAGAGGAGTTTATAGTGTTGCTTCCGAACACTGATGCCAAAGGTGCAACAGAAGTTGCAGAGAAATTGAGGAGGATACTCAAAAACAATAATCCCTTTCCTTTCCCTGTTACGATGAGCTTTGGCGTTGCTTCCTTCCCTGAAAACGAGGTTGAACTTCCTGAAACGCTTGTTGCACTTGCAGATAAAGCTCTTTATACGTCTAAAGCGAAGGGCAAAAATCGAGTAACTCTGGCATCGTGAAAGGTGAGAAACAGTATGCGCGTTCACATAATGAAAGCACCAGCAAAGATAAACCTGTTTCTTGAAGTCAAAGGCAGGAGGGAAGATGGATACCACGAAATAAGATCCATCGTTCAAACCATTTCCCTCATGGACTACCTGAAAATTTCATACATAGAAAATGGTTTACAATTCGAGTGCAGGAATGGAACTGTGGATCCAGAGAACAACACTATCACCAGAACTTTCCTTGCAATTGAGAAAAAAGTGGGAAAGCTTCCCTTCGGTTTGAAGATAGTTCTTCACAAGAACATTCCGGTGTCCGCTGGACTTGGTGGGGGTAGTAGTGATGCAGCTGCGTTGATAAGATTTCTGGCACCCCGCGTCGGTCTGTCCCTGAACGATGCTTTAGCGCTGGCCGCCGAAATTGGGAGTGATGTTCCCGCGCTGGTATTGGGAGGTACAGTGTTGATGGAAGGTCGTGGAGACAAAGTAACCGCGTTGAAACCACTCCCGGAAATGCACGTGGAACTTTCATGGCCTGATGCAGGGGTAAGCACGAAAGATGCCTACGGATGGCTTGACGAATCCTCGCAACTTCCCGAAACCGGTCTTTCCATAATGGATTGCTACAATAGACTTCAGAGCAATGATATATCCTGTATCTTCAATTCGTTTCAAGAAGTGGTTAAAAGCAAGGTGAAGAAAGTTGAAGATTTACTGGATTCAATGCACGCAAAGTACGGAAATGCACATTTAACAGGCTCGGGAGGATGTGTATACTCTATAACACCAGGTGGGAGATATCGCTTCCTCCCACCTTTTGAAACCTGGTAGAAATCCTCGAATCCGTAATGGAGGTGCCCCAGATTGGAACCCATCGTTCCGTTGACAACCGTGAAAATTGCGAGCGCATTTTTTGGTGGATTACTTTTTTTCTTTCTTTAGCCCCTGCGTTTTTCCCCTCATACCGTCGTTCGCGGGTGTTCTCTTCCTGGGCGATATGAAGAAAAAGAGAAAAATCCTCTCAAGGATTCTGGGGTTCTTCGTGGGACTTTCAGTGTTATTTGCTTTCATGGGAGCTTTATCGGGATTGCTCGGGATGGTGCTTATCAATTACCGGATAATTATTAGATACGTATCAGATTCCCTTTTTCTTATACTGGCTTTGCTTTTCTTTCTTGATCTAAAGCTTGTAAAAAGCTGGCATGTGAACCTCTGGAAGTATGGAAAAGAAGGGTTCTTGCCAGGTTTGTTGCTCGGTGGAGCTATGGGAAGTGTGTGGATACCATGCGCCAGCCCCATACTGGGAGCCATCCTGGTCCTGGCCGCCAATACAGGAACAGCGATAAAAGGTTCCTTCCTGCTTTTCATCTACTCCCTGGGGATCTCCATACCCTTCCTCCTGTTGGGCGGGACGATAGGAGGTATACTGTCAAAAAACTGTCGTTCGGCTCCTCCAGGTTGGAGAAAGCTCTGAAATATGTGGAGATCTCCCTCCTAATGTTCATGGGAATACTCACGATCGCCGGAAAGCTGTGAAGATTACTCCCCACCCGATAGTACGACACGGGATACGCCCAATTCCATCAGCGTATGCGCCAAGTCGGTGCTCTCCACCACATAGGTCCTCCAGCGCTCCACTTTTGGCGGTTTCTCATGAAGCTTCCTTACCAAAGGATCCAATTTCATGAGATATTCAATTTCTTCACTGGATAGTTTCACCAGTTTCGGCTCGCAGAGAAAGTCGTCATTTTCTTTCACATAGTCTTTGAATTTTACGCCCTTTGCAAACAAACGCTGTGCAATATATCGCAAAACGGCGGAGAAATCCTTCGCAGGAACGTAACCCGGTAGAAAAGTCAATGGAGTAGCTTCCATGGTCAAGAACCAAAAAGTTGGAGTACCACGTATACCGAACACATCAAAAAGCTGCGAGTATTTGAGTTCATCCCCCAGAATTACGCTTTTCTTATCCGCATCATACGTGATTTCTACCATAACAAAATTGGCATTCAAGAGTTTACGAACCTCGTCGTCTACCAGCGTTTCCTTCTTGAATTTAATACAGTAATAGCATGAATCACTTGAAAACATGAGTATCAAATCTTTCTTCTCCAGGCGCGCGATACTCGCTGCTATATCCAGATCATCATACAGCTTGAAATCCACACCGCTGAGTGCCACCACAAGCAACAAAATCAACGACAACCATGCGAACCTTTTCACGGCCACCTTCCTCCCTCTCCAAAAAATCACGATTATTATAAAACAAAACCCGTTCCCTTACGGGAACGGGTAACCTCAAAATCCGGGACATTGCTCAAGTGTTTCCCAACAGTCGCATAACGTTGCTTGCATTGACATTCATCTGTGAAAGCATGGCGGTCGTTGAATTGCGCAGAAGTTCCATACGCAGCAAATCCACGACTCCTTTGGCCATATCCATATCCTCGATTCTGGAAAGGGAAGCGGTAAGATTTGTGAGAGCGTTGGCAACACTTTCCGCGGCTCTTTCCAACCTGTTCGTATAACCACCGATCATGCCGGCCGTTCCAGAAACCACTTCAATGGCCTGGTCCACATTGTTCAAAGCTTCAGCAGCATTTTCAGGCGTGGAAACATCAATCTCTGTTATGTTCAATTCCTCCGGCGTGAGATTGGGTATGGTGATGTACAATTTTTGATCCGGCGATGCCCCCGCCTGCAACGCCATGTCCTGGACCCCACCTGCCAGCAGCTGTTGATTGTTATACTCGGTGTTCTGTACCGTTTCTCTGATATGCTGGACAAGCTGGTTTATCTCTTCCTGAATAGCTGCACGATCTTGAGCAGTCAGTGTTGAATTACCAGCTTGAACCAGTAGTTCACGCATCCTGCTCAAACTACCCTGTATAGCTTGGACTCCGCCTTCTGCAGTTCTCAACATTCCTATACCATCGTAAATGTTGTTGAGGGCCTGCTGATATCCCTCTACTCTGGCGCGCAGGCGTTGAGCAATGGTTGTTCCAGCAACATCAACATTTGAAGACACGAGTCGGCGGGCGGTGGCAAGTTGATTGATCAGGCGAGTGATCCTGTTTTCCTGAACATAAAGATTGCGCCAAAATCCTTGCGCCTCTGGCGCACCTATCCTCACCGCAACCACCTCCCTGTGGCAATATAATTCTAACTCTGAATTAACAGAATGTCAATAGCCAATCAATTTGTTTACTCCATATCTATTGTTGAACATACAACTGTTTCTCTCAATATTCTCGTGTAATACTGGGACATCTTTTAATTTTCCACCTGGGTTATTAAAATCACTTGAGTTACAAAAAGATTTTCATCGCGCGACCAATTCCCTGTATATATCGTCTATTTTTTCCGCCACTTTCTCCCACGTAAATTCTTCCAGTACATTCGCGAATGCGTTATCTGCCAATCTTTTTCCAACCTCCGGGTTTTCAAATAAAAAATGTATTTTGGAGAGCAACTCCCGCTCATTGCCAGGTTCAAAAAGTAATCCTGTTTCTCCATTCCTCACCACATTCGGTATTCCTCCCACCCTTGAAGCCACCACAGGCGTCTTTGCGGCCATGGCTTCCAATATAACTAGTCCAAAAGCCTCTTCCCATATAGAAGGAATGCACACGATATCAGCATAAACGAAGAAGTCGACGATACTATCACCTAAATATGGTAGGAATACCACATTTTCATAAGATTCAGCCATTTTCTTTAGAACTGCTTCATACTCCCCGGAACCGCTGATGACTATCGAACACTCTCTCAAATGTGGAGCAATATTTATAAGATGTTGCACTCCCTTTTCTTTTATTAAACGCCCAACGTAAAGAACAACCCTATTTTTGAGCCCATATTTCTGACGCCATTCCTTTAAAGAGCGCGCTGGATTGGAGTACTTTTTCACGTCTACTCCTCCATGAATTACACTCACTTTGTTGACAAGATGAGGAAAAAGATTTTCTATTCTTTTTTTCACCGCGCTGCTGACTGCAATCACCTCATCCACATAGTGAGTACACATGTTCATTACTCTTTTATGACGTTCCTCGAGTTCCACCAAGTATAACCCTGTACCATGCGAAGTAAGGACCACCGGAACCTTCAAAATGGTTTTGAGCCATGCCGCTACAGGACACCACAACCCGAAATGTTGTACATGCACAACATCCGGTTTCATGTTTTCAATAACCCTGGAAACGTATGAAGTATATATGCCAAGGAGATTTACGTACTCGCTATCATTGTAATCCTTCAAGGAACGAGAGGGTACCAGCGGATGCGAGGTAAACACTGGAACAACATCCATAGGGATGTTGAACACCTTATAATCAACTACCTTGTACTTTGGACCAGGATAAACTACCCAAACATCGTGATGCTTTGCAAGTTGTTCAGCCACTTTACGGACATATGTTCCACTCCCAGAACCTTCCAAAGGAACAGACTGAAGAATCAATATGCGCAAGGATTACCCCTCCAATAAAGCCGCGGTAACTTTCCTCCAGGTTGCTACCTGATGAAGATACTCTTCAAGTACATCTAAATCATTCACACGTGTGAAAGGTATCTTGGCGTTCTCCATGCATCCGTCGAATCCTTCTACATTGCCATCCATAAGGTATTTCATGGCCATCATCTTACAATATTCCAGAATGCGATCTTCCAAGTCTTCCTGCATGAAAATCCCGGGATACGGAAGCAGTTCTTCGAAAGCAATCTTCTGCACCTTATCGCAACGAAGATGGGAGCGGTATTTGCTACGAATGTATAGAAACCTCAAAATATCCTGCCTGGCTTTCCTCCACTCAGGTGTTTTACTTTCCGGTGGTACGTGTTCAATGTACAGGTCTTTGTCAAAATAGAACCTATAGCCGAATAGTCTAGCGTTGAAAATGTAGTCCATATCTTCTCCACGAGTTATATTTTTATCGAAGCACACATTTCTCATCAACTCACGCCCTATGATCATCAATCCCCCTAAACCGATAAGAGTGGATGTAAGCCGGGTTGTGGAATTCTTGAGTTTCTCAAAAGCTTTGTTAAATGAAAGATCTTTCGGCCACCACTTTAGTTCCCAAAATCGACGATAACTCGGCCTATCTTGAACATAATATCCCGCTTTACCATGCACAATTCCTTCATCTGGTCCCTTTTCGAACATCCCAAATTCTGCTCTTTCGAAGAAATCCGTGGTGGTTATGAGTTCATCATCATCGAGAAAAATGGCCATATCGACTCCCACTTCAAGAGCAGCTAACAAACACAAATTACGTACTTGCGGATAGCTTCTCGGCTCAAAGAGATCAAGATTATTTAATCCTTTATCCGCGAGAAAAGACTTTATATTCCGAATCCATGAATATGAATACAGTTTCACATCCATAAAACGTTTAAACCTGCCTACACATTCCTCCAACTTCTTCTCAACTTTCTCTCTTAAATCATTTCGGTTCGCCACACCAACTACGCATACTTTCACGTCACCTGAACGTACTTCCTTAAAGTTGGAAAGATTTTCCAGTAATTTCCAAAGTGTACCATCGGAATTCAATGGAGTTGGATGATCAAACACAATTTCTTCTGTTCCATCCATGGGTCCCCAGTATGTGGGGATCACTATGCATTTTTTCATGCAGCCATTCCTCCTTTGTTTTAATCTTTAAGTGCACCACTGGTTAGACCAGAGACGAGATGTTTCTGTAAAATTGTGAAAAATATCATGACAGGGATCGACATAGTAACACCTGCAGCCATCACCAGATTCCATGAAGTTATGTACTCTTGCTGGAATTCGTAGAGTCCAAGCGGTAGCGTACGAGTATCGCGATTAGTGAGAACCGTCGCAAATAAAACCTCGTTCCACGCTTTCATGAATGATAGTATTGCAACAGTCGCTATTCCTGGTCTGGCAGTAGGAACGATCACTTTCAGAAATGCTCCCATGAATCCACATCCATCTATCAATGCGGCTTCCTCAAGCTCAGAAGGAATGGTATCGAAATATCCTCTCATAACCCATATTGCAAATGGTATAACGAAAGCAGTATAGGTTATTATAAGACCCCAGTATGTACCGACAAACGGTATACCCAACTTGTCCTTTATGAGTATAAATATCAGGTAATAAGGTAGCAAAAACATGATGCCTGGAAACATCTGAGTTATCAAGAACGATGTTCCCAGTACTCTTCTACCTGGAAAACGAAACTTGGATAATGCATATCCCGCCAGCGTTGCGATTACGGTGGCAAAAACCATCGTAACTGAAGAGACAATCACGCTGTTTTTGAAATATTTTCCCATTGGAACGATCTCCCATATATCCAGATAGTTGCTCCACCTGATCTTAGAAGGTAAAAGGGAAGGATGAAGCGTTTGAACATCGGTTTCATATTTTAATGACGTTATCACCATCCAATAAAATGGGAAGAGAACAAACGTTAAAAGGAATATTATTCCCAGGATCGATACGATTCCTCTCATAAACCTCAACTTCAACCCTCCAATTTCATCATTCTAAGATACGCGATAATGAGGCTCAACATGATCAGCATCATCATGACACTCATAGCAGCGCCAAGACCAAAATCCCAATTTTTAAAGGACCTCAACCATATGTTTATTGAAAGGATGTTGGCTTCACGTGGAGGTGCTCCACCCGTGAGTATGAATGGAACATTGAAGTTATTGAAAGACCACAGCGCTGTAAGAATAGTAAGGACAGTTAAAACTGGTTTTATGAAGGGTAGCGTTATATTCATGAAACACTGCCAATTCGATGCTCCATCGATTTTAGCAGCATCATAAAGGTCTTTCGGTATACCCTGCAAACTTGCCAGAATAGTGATAAACCAGAATGGCCATCTTATCCATATGTTTCCAACGATGATGGAAAAAAGAGCCATTTTACCCGTTAACCATGCAACGGGTTCTTTCAATATACCCGTTTTCAACAGAATGGAATTGACTATTCCCCAATCCTGCAGCAGCATGAAGCGAAGATTCGTCAAACTTACAACCGCCGGTAAAATATACGGAAGAAGAAAAATGCCTCTAATGATATTACGACCTTTGAACTCCTTATTCAGTAAAACGGCACCAATCATTCCAAGAATGAAGCACCCTAGTATGGAAAGTACAACAAAAATCAAGGTATACCAGGTGGAAATCCAAAACACGCTTGACAAGCTGTTTGCAGCCCTTCTGTAATTATCCAGACCAATGAACGGTGCGGCCATCCAATTTCTTATGTAGAAAATGTTCAGTCTTCTAAAGCTGATGTATACTCCCCAGATTGTCGGTATGAAATGCACAAACGTAGAAAGAATCACAGCAGGGATCATCATTTTAATAGCAAAAACAGCTCTTTTCTTGCTTATCGGCCGCACCGTTCATTCCTCCTAAATCATTGATAGGAATCCAGTATATTCTGGAGTTCTGAATCGTACTTCTTTAAAAGTTTCCTGATTGTTTCGTCGTTCAATGAACCATTAGCGTTGGCACTGAATATGTCTGTTATCAAATTGGGTATGAATACCTCCATCGAACCCCATGCGGGATGGATCGGGTAGTGACTTCCCATATCTCCTATCTTCTTGAATTGTTCCCACATCTCAGCATAAGGTTCCTGTTTGAAGAAATCCTTTTCATAAGCTTCTTTTATAACCGGTGATACAAACATTTTCTCAGCCAGTATGGCCTGTACTTCTGGTTTCAGCAAGAACTTCACCCATTTGAGTGCCGCGTCAAAGTTCTTCGTGTTGGCAAAAATCATCAAATTGCTTCCACCTACGAAACCTGTTCTCAGGTTTTCGTTCTTGCCAGGCTGAGGAGCTACGCCTATTTTACCTTCCTTCAACCACCTTTCAGCTACTTCTCTTTCAACCTTCAAAACGAACCATGGACCAGGGTACATAAATGCAACCTGATTATTGAAAAAGGACACACATATTTCACTGTGACCCATTTCAGACAAACCCTGTGACATTACTTTGTACTTTGAAAGCATGTCTGACCAGAATTTCACAGATTCAAAAGCCTTTTCAGAATCCAATAAAACTTCCTTGCCATCTTTTGAGATTATATCGATGTTATTCTGCCACAGAAAACTCCCAACGTAATGACCTCTGCCCTTACCTCGAAGGCCTACTGGATATTCCATTTCGCCTTTTTCTTTCAAAAATATTGCAGAATACAGAAGATCGCCCCACGTTTTCGGGGGATTAGGCAAGTCATACTTTTCCATAAGGTCTTTCCTGTACACCAGGGCACGAATGTCTGCAAACCATGGTACTGCATACATCCTTCCATCATATCCTCTGGTTTTCCAGGGACCGCCCAAAAATCGTATCGGACCTCCAAAGTACTGAACATATCCTGTTAAATCTTTGAAAGCACCTGTTGCCTGTAATGCTCCAACCCATGTGGTACCAACCTGTGTAACATCCGGTCCTTCACCCGATGCCACCGCTGCCATGAGCTTCGTCCATCCTTCACCCCAGCTGGTGAACTCAACTTCAACTTTGATACCGGTTTCACGTTCAAACATGGGTACCACTGTTTTAATGAAATCACGAGCTCCCGAACCGGACATCATCATGAAATGAATGGTTGTAGCCAGGCCAACAATGATACCGGTAACAATCCACAACAAAAGAACAAAAGTTCGCACTTTCATACACCCAACCTCCTCATTTTGAGAATTGAAAGCATTAAGCACTTTCACGAACGATCAAACGTGTAGGAATTTTCATATGCTTTCTTGCAGGTTTGGAACCGGATATAATATGAAGAAGTTTCTCGGCCGCAACCTTTCCCATTAACTGCATATCCTGCGCTACCGTCGTCAAAGACGGAACAACATAATTCGCAAGTGGAATGTTATCAAAACCTATAACTTTCATCTTTGCAGGAACACTTATACCCAGATCGGCCAGCTTCCTTATCACACCAATGGCTAACAAATCCGAAAAGCAAAAGACCGCTTCACAATCTGGATTATTCTTAATCAACTTTTCAGCAGCTTCCATACCACCTTCAAACGTATTCGATGTTCTTATTATGATGGGTTCAAAACCATTTTCCTTCATAACGTTTACATATGCCATCTCGCGTTCTCTATACGAAGGTTTGCCTCCTGTACCTGTTATATGACATATCCTTTTCAATCCTTTCGATATCAAGTATTCCATCGCTTCTTTGGCACCAGTGTAATTGTCACATGAAATGGTGTGGAGAGATGTTCCCGTAAGATCTTCGCCCACAAGTACAACAGGAATGTTGTTTTCCTCCAATATGCGCAGAAAATCTTTATCATATGTTCCTTCAAATACTATCAACCCATCTATAAGGCCAGAATTAGCATAATCCAGAAAGAGAGTTTTGCCCTGGAGATCTGCAACATTAAAAGTTATAGCTCTATAGTTCCATCTTCTAAGCCAACTGCTGGCACCTTTTACACATTCACCATAAAATGGCGGTATTATAAAATCTTTACTGGATTCCACTATGAATCCTATAGTATGTGATCTGTGACCCGCCAGAATTCGAGCAGCAAATCTGGGTTGGTAATTCAATTCCCTCATTACCTCATGTATTTTGACCAGCGTTTCCGGTCGAACCTTGTCGGGATGGTTTATAGCCCTCGATACAGTCATCTTAGACACGCCGGCTTTCTTGGCTATTGTTTCAATCGTTACTGAACGGTTTTTCGGAACGTTACCGGTAACACTCCTTCTCAAAAAATAAATCCCTCCTCACTTCTACAAAAATCGTTTATTATTATATCACAAATTTCTGAACCTTGCAACCCAGAAATTAGACCATCCTCAAATATGCATATGAAAAACTCTACCAGCCAGAGAAATGATATCACCCACTATCAACTACTGCGATCTGGATTACAAAAAGATCCCATTTCTGTAATCGTAAGTACTCTACAATCTCACCACCTCTGAACCTGATATCGAACCAGAGGATGAAGAATTATCAGATGCAGGAAAATATCGCAGCATCCAGGATTCATTTCTCACATGAAGGAGCAGATAAGAGCAACAATAACCCGGAAACGAGAAATGGAACGCCCGATACCATAACAGCCAGCAGTTTATTACGGCCGGCAGAAAA
>JAGGZV010000015.1 GCA_021161835.1 Thermotogae bacterium
CGAAGTCAGATGTGTACGGTCCTCCCAAACCGATGATGCAGAAATCCAGACTTTCCTTCAGTTCAACACGATGTATCGCAGTTATATAGAAGTCCATTATGAAGTTTGATGTACCAGAAGCTATAGCCGTTACAGTGTTGGTGGAAGAAATCAGCACGTTCAATCCAAAACCTGTGGACACGTTTCCATCGCCATACCACAGTACGTCCATGCCTATACCTGTCAGTGGAGAAACATTCAAGCTGGTCCCACTGGCACTTGGCGCCAGCCCGTAATCCACCCTGAAATTTAGCTCCATACCTGCTACATAGACGATTATGATCACAAATATATAGATAAACAGCCCTTTTCTCACAGTACATCTCCTCCCGGCAACGAAAGTACCGTTTTTAATGATAACACAAGAAGATAAAAATGAGGGCATTGAAAGCCCTCGAAGAAATTGGAGGTTCAATCTATTTACGGATATATACCTCGAAGCTTCGTTGCCACAGCCACACGCTCTATCGCCACTATGTAAGCAGCGGTACGCATATCGGTATCATAATATCTACATGTCTTGAGAACGGTTGCGAAAGCCTTCTTCATAACTTTATGAAGCGCCTTCCTCACATCCTCAATTTCCCAGAAGTACCATTGCAATCCCTGTACCCACTCAAAATACGACACTGTAACACCACCGGCGTTCGCAAGAAAATCAGGTACAACAAATATTCCCTTGTTCTGAAGTATCTCATCTGCCTCCGGGGTTATTGGACCGTTGGCTCCCTCCACTATCAGTCGAGCTCGAACTTTTTCGGCGTTTTCAGCAGTTATCACGTTTTCCAGAGCTGCCGGAATGAGTATATCCACGTCAAGCGTCAGCAGATCTTCATTGCTTATACTCTCACCATCGGGATACCCCTTTATAACCCCTCCATTCTCGTCACGGTATCTTATCAGCTCATCGATATCAAAACCTCTTTCATTGCATATTCCTCCTGAAATATCGCTCACTGCCACTATTCTGCAACCAAGTTCCTGGGACAGCAATTTTGCTGCATGGGACCCTACATTGCCGAATCCCTGTATAGCAACAGACGCACCACGCAAATCCATACCCAGATAGTTCGCCGCCTCCTCTGCAACAACCCTGACACCGCGTCCCGTTGCTTCCAGTCTCCCTTCCGAGCCTCCTATCTCCAGAGGTTTGCCCGTGACCACGCTCAAAACAGTATGTCCCACGTCCATACTGTAGGTATCCATGAACCATGCCATGACCTTTGGGTTGGTGTTGACATCGGGTGCCGGTATATCCTCATCGGGCCCGACCATGATCTGGATCTCCGAGAAATATCTTCTGCTCAATCTTTCAAGCTCATTCATGGAAAGGCGTGAGGGATCCACCTGAACTCCACCTTTTCCTCCACCAAAGGGTATTCCCACCACAGCACATTTCCAGGTCATCCAGAAGGCCAGAGCCTTCACCTCATCCAGTGTAACGGCAGGATGATACCTTATACCACCCTTGGCTGGTCCACGTGCAACGTTGTGTTGCACGCGATAACCTGTGAATACATGCACACTGCCATCATCCATCTTCACGGGGAAATGAACTGTGAGTTCCCTTTTGGGATGTGCCAGTACTTCTCTAAGGTTCGGGTCGAGATCCATGAGCTTAGCCGCCTTGTAATACTGCTTAAGAGCACTTTCAAACAGGCCCACTTTTTCGTCCTCCTCCCGAATCGATTCCCTTATCCAACAGTGCTCATGCTTTTTCTAACGTACTTTGCTCCCTCTTCCAGTGCTCTGAGATTGTAGTCGAGAAGGGCAGACTTTCTGCCGGTGAGTTTTTCCCTCAACGCCTCTTCGACACTCTTAAACTCGACGGTTTTCGTCAGTTCCAGGAACGCTCCCAGCATGACAACGTTAGCAACCTTGAGATTTCCTATCCTGTCGGCTATATCGTTTACAGGAATAGAAATTAACTTGATATCTTTCCTGTCAAGTGTTTCGTGGATCATTGAAGAGTTGATGAACAAATAGCCACCCGACTTCAAAACTTTTCCAAATTTCATCATGGATGGATAGTTCATTGCCACAACTTCGGTGGGGGTTTCCACAACGGGGGAAGCTATGGGTTTTTCATCAACTACAACGGTGCAGTTGGCTGTACCACCACGCATTTCCGGACCATATGATGGAAACCAGGTGGAATGTTTCCCCTCCAACATTGCAGCTGTAGCTATGAGCTGTCCTATCAGCATAACACCCTGGCCACCGAATCCCGCTATCACTATTCCATGGTACGCCATCATCCATCACCCACTTTATCAACAAAGAGTTTTGGAGGAAATTCTTTTGCCATGTGTTCTCGTAACCATGTCATAGCCTCCACCGGATTCATACCCCAATTAGTGGGGCATGCACTGAGTACCTCTACAAGACCAAAACCCAATCCTTTTATCTGGGCGAGAAAAGCCTTTTTTATTGCCTTTTTAGCACTTCTAACATTTTGAGGTGTATCAACGGTTACCCTTTCCAGATAAGCTACCCCATTCATAGTGCTGAGTATCTCGGAAATGTGTATGGGATAACCATCTTTTTCGTGATTCCTGCCGTATGGCGTGGTGGTGGTTTTCTGACCTATGAGGGTTGTAGGAGCCATCTGACCTCCTGTCATACCGTATACTGCATTGTTGATAAATATAGTTGTCAATTTTTCTCCACGATTGGCAGCATGTATGGTTTCTGCAGTTCCTATGGCTGCAAGATCCCCATCACCTTGATATGTGAAAACCACAAGATCTGGTCTGGCTCTCTTCATTCCCGTTGCCACTGCCAGTGCACGTCCATGTGGTGCTACTGTTCCATCAAGTTCGAAAAATTCATATGCGAAGACGGAGCAACCAACTGGCGCTATTATCACTGTTTTTTCCCGTATACCCAGTTCGTCTATTACTTCCGCAATGAGTCTGTGCACTATACCATGGTGGCAACCAGGGCAATAGGTAAACTCTCTCTTGCTCAGCGATTTTGGAGGGTTAAAAATAGCCTTTTCCATGTCTTATCCCTCCTCCAAAAGTTTGACGAAATGCCTGTATATCTCTTCAGGCGTTGGTACAACTCCTGCCATTCTGCCATAGAAATAAACGGGAACTCTTCCTTCCAGCGCGAGTTTCACGTCTTCCACCATCTGTCCACTGCTCATCTCAACCGTGAGCACAAACCTGGCTTTTTCAGCCACCTCAGCCAGAGCCTCATAAGGATACGGCCACAGGGTTATTGGCCTGAAAACACCTACTTTAATACCATCACCGCGTGCCATATCTGCAACACTTTTAAGAATACGGCCGGATGTCCCGTACCCGACCAGAAGATACTCCAAATCCTCCACCCTGTAATTTTCCCATCTTTTCTCGTTTTTTTCGATTTCTCTGTACTTTGCCTGATAACGCTTGTTCATCTTTTCAAGCTCATGAGGATCTATGTTGAACGAAGTAACCTTGTGAGGTTTGCGACCCTTGGCACCCACGAGAGCCCAGGAAGAATGATCCGGTAAATTCGATAGGTCCCGCATCTCCGGAAGTTCAACCGGCTCCATCATCTGACCTATCAAACCGTCCGCAAGCACAAGAACAGGATTCCTGTATTTATCCGCGAGATCAAAAGCCAATCCCATGAGATCAACCGCTTCCTGAACTGTGGAAGGTCCAAGTACTATGACTCTGTAGTCCCCGTGTCCCCCTCCCTTTGTCGCCTGAAAATAATCTCCCTGTGCAGGTTGTATATCACCCAATCCCGGTCCACCCCTCACAACATTCACGAAGACACACGGTAGCTCCGCTCCCGCTATATAGGAAATGCCCTCCTGCATGAGACTGAATCCAGGCGACGAAGTGGAAGTCATCACACGTCGCCCTGTACAGGCAGCTCCATAAACCATGTTAACAGTGGCAACTTCACTTTCCGTTTGCAGGAAAGTCCCACCTACCTCCGGCAATCTTCTGGCCATGTATTCGGCTATCTCGCTCTGTGGAGTTATCGGATATCCAAAGTACAACCTACATCCCGCTCGGATAGCGGCTTCCGCTATAGCTTCATTGCCTTTCATCATGATTTTCTTTGTCACGCTCTCGCCTCCTCTACTTCCCTACAGTGGCAGGAACTGAACGATAGACTGTTATACAAACATCCGGACACATCATGTAGCAAAAGCCACAGGCTATACATCCTGTACCCTTGTACCTGGCAGGATGGTAACCTTTGGAATTGAAGGTCCCCATATCGAATTCCAGCACCTTGGTGGGACAGGCGTTTATACACAATCCACAACCTTTACACCGTTCCGTATCTATTTCTACATACCCCTCCACTCTTGCCATCTACACCACCTCCCTTTTCTTCCCAAGGCAATCTCATGAAACGCTCAATATAAAACACGGGAAAATTCGTTTTTATCTGCTTTGTCAACCCTTTCCATAACACAGTCCATATGATTGGAATACCCAGAATTTCGGATGCTTTCGCCATTACCTTCTCACCTTCATGCACAACGTGGTCGTTCGTGTACGGGCCAAGATTGGTGTTGTTCACGAGGAAATCCACGATAACATCTGCACGATTGGAGAGGTTCTTCACATATTCAGCGATCTCACCTGGCGTTTGGTAAAACGGGCGTCTCGTGTTGATGACAAAGTAGACGTTTTTGGCAACACCACGAAGTCTATCGTTCAGCGACCTGAGAATACGAGCTCCATCATCATCGCCACCAAGATCAACAACCACATCGGCTGAATCTTCTTTGAATACGGTGCCCAGTTGACGGGGAAAGAGGGGCAGATCAGCGTACATGATCTCTTCGGGTGGTGTTAGAACATTGATTCCCACCTTTCTCAATACCTTGACCGCATCACGACTCCTGAAATAGGGAGTTATCAGGTCAAGATCCACCAGATGCACCATTCTGTTCTCGTTTCTGAGACGGATAGCGTAATTTATCGCTATTTCAGTTTTTCCTGAACCAAAAGGCCCCATGAAAATGTGTATCATACTATCACGCCTTTTTTGCTCATAACTTCCGAATAACGCTTCGGCTCTTCCTCGCCTTTCAAAACTCTGAGTGCGGCAAAGGCCAGGGCTCTTTCTTCATCACCACCGGGAAGAACCTTAACGGGAGCTATGAATTCCACCTTTTCTTTTATCCATTTCACAAGATACTTGTTATCGTACGCCAATCCTCCTGTGAGCACTATAAAATCCACATTTCCTTCGAGCACTGCCGCCATTTTCCCAATCCATTTTATTATCTGGTAAGCCATAGCTCTGTAGACTTCTTCGGCGTATTTATCTCCACTTTCCATTCTTCTCACAACTTCGCGAGCGTCGTTGGTTCCCAGATAGGCAACCAACCCACCACGTCCGACTATCCTTCTTCTCAATTCAGCATATGTGAATTTGCCACTGTATGCCAGATCTATCAATTGCGTCATCGGCAGTGTACCGCTTCTCTCAGGCGAAAAAGGCCCATCACCATCCAGGGCATTGTTCACATCCACAACACGACCCTTTCTGTGTGCTGCTATGGAAATACCACCACCCAGATGGGCTATTATCATACTCATATCTTCATATCTCTTACCTACCTGGGCTGCTACTTCGCGTGCAACAGCCTTCTGATTCAGGGCATGAAATATGGAACGTCGTTCGAAATCTGGATGCCCGGATACACGCGCTATATCATCCAGCTCATCCACAACAACAGGATCGGCGATGAAAGCAGGTATACCAGTTTCCTGAGACAATCTGTACACTATCAAACCTCCTAGATTTGAGGCGTGCTCACCGTTCTTCGCTTTCTGCAAAGTGTCCACCATCAACTCGTCCACAAAATAAGTACCACTTGGTACAGGATCTATCAGACCACCACGACCTATGAAAGCGGAGAAAGAGTGCAAAGAATATCCGGCTTTATTTATGAACTCCCTGACCACACCCTCTCTGAAATCGAGTTGATCCACCACGTGCTCGTATATGTTCAGTTCCTCCACAGAATGATGAAGCTTCTCTTTCAACACCTCGTCTTCATCTTCGAAGATGGCCACCTTGGTTGAAGTGGAACCCGGGTTTATCACAAGAATTTTGAACATACAATCACCCTTTCGCAGATACCAGAACGGTCAACGCTATGGAAAGTAGTTTGGTCTCGTCACTATCCGCTCTCGACGTAAGAACCACGGGCACACGCGCTCCCACTATTGTACTTGCAACCTTTGCACCTGCCAGAAAAACCAGAGATTTGTAGAAAATATTCGCCGCCTCGATATCCGGCAATATAAGAATATCCGCCTTTCCAGCCACTTCGCTTTCTATTCCTTTGTGTTTTGCCGCTTTCTCGCTGACCGCATTGTCAAGAGCCAGCGGTCCATCGACTATCGCATCCTTTATCTGTTTTCTGTCGCACATCTTTGCCAACACAGCCGCATCAATGGTGACCGGCATTTTCGGATTTACGGTTTCAACAGCACCAACGACAGCCACTTTCGGCATTTTTATCCCTAGAACCTTCGCAACCAGCACGCAGTTGTGTATCATATCAACTTTCTGTTCGAGCGTTGGAGATATCACCATGCCCGCATCTGCCACTATCAGAAGTCGAGGATAATTCGCGATTTCAAACACACTAACCATATTCAGGAGTCGACCGGTTCTTAAACCGTACTCCTCTTTGAGAACTTCAGACATTATTTCGGCTGTCTTCACTTTTCCTTTCATCAGAAGGCTGGCATCGCCTTTTGCAACGCTTTCAACAGCTTTTCTGACGGCTTCTCTGGAATCATGGGCGTGGATCACATCGAAAATCGATGGATCCACGCCCACGCTCCTGGATATCTCCTCTATCTTACCGGTGTCCCCAAAGATGAGACACTCGGTGATCCCCATCTCCTGTGCATTTTTTGCTGCCAACAGTACTGTTTCATCCTCCCCTCCTGCTATAGCCAGCACCGGTTTTTTGACGAGTTTTTTCGCTTCTTCCAGGAGATCACCGAGTTTCCCCATCATCCTTCCGTCTCCCTCCCCTGATATTCTGAGATCATCTGAAAAGCTTTGCCTTTTCCTCGCCTCGAAGGACCCTCAACGCCCCCAATGCGAGCGCTTCCATCTCGAATTCTCCCGGTACAACCGTAACAAGTCCGAACCTGGAAACCCTTCGTGTGATCTTTTGAACGAAATCCGAGCTGTGTGCCATACCTCCCGTTATAACTATGGCATCCAGATCTCCTCCAAGAACAGCTGCCATACCTCCTATTTCTTTACTGATCTGATAGGCCATAGCCTCAACTATCAACGCCGCTTTATCATCTGTCCTGGCCATTTCCATGGCTTTCCTCAAGTCGTTCGTTCCTAGATACGCCACGAGTCCACCCTGTCCGACGTACCGCCTCTTGAGCTCCCGTCTGGTGTATTTTCCAGAGAAGGCTTTTTTAAGAAGATCTCCAACGGGCAACTCTCCTGCCCTTTCCGAGCTGAAGGGACCTTCATCGTTTGCATTGTTGACGTCCACCATCCTTCCATAAAGATGTGCGCTGACCGATATACCCCCTCCAAGATGTACCACGATCATCTTACACTCCTCGTACTCCTTTCCAAGCTCCTTTGCAACCTTTCTGGCAACTGCCTTCATATTCAATGCATGAGAATAACTTTTCCTTTCGATCTCCGGTATACCGGAGAAGCGGGCGGGATCCCACATCTCATCCACGGAAACAGGATCGGTAACATAACATGGAATACTGCCTCTTCCTCCCAGCTCATATCCGATGACCGCTGCGAGATTTGAAGCATGCTCAACCGGCGCCTCGTGTTTCAAATAACTCACCATATCCTCGTTCACCAAATACGTTCCACTGGGGATAGAAGGCAGTACCCCTCCCCTGGCTCCTATAGCACTGAACATTTCAGGTGAAAGATTATGGCGTTTCAAAAAATCCACGATGGCCTTCCGCCGCATGGGTTCCTGTTCCATGAGCGTGTTACACCGTGCCAATTCATCGGCATCATGAGAAACCGTTTCCTGCAGTATTTTTTTCTCATCTTCAAATACCGCCACTTTTGTGGATGTAGAACCAGGGTTCAACACCAGGATTCTGTACACTGTATCACCTCTGTCATCGCACCTGCGCACGGATCTTTTTATATGCCAGTACCGTTTCTCTCAGTCTCCGCGCTCCTTCCACTATATCCTCTTTGGGAGGCAGACAGAAAGATACCCTCATATGGTTTTTGCCACTGCCATCGATGTAAAATGCTTCTCCAGGAATCCATATGATCCCCTTGTCCTTCCCAACATCAAGCATTTCCAGTGTGTTTATATCTTCAGGGAATGTCAACCAGCTGAAGAGTCCTCCCTGAGGATTAACCCAGCTTACGTCCAGATCCTTCAAATATTTCTCAAAAGCTTCCATCATGATGTCTTTCTTCTCCCTATACAACCTCAACGTTGTCTTGAGCTTTTCGAGCAGATCGTATGCCTCCAGATATCTGGCCGTTATACGCTGAGTCAAGGATGGAGAACACAGATCGGCACCTTGCTTGGCTTTCACAAGTAATCTGATCACCTCTTCGTCACCTATAACCAACCCTATTCTCAATCCGGGACACAGGACCTTACTGAAAGTGTTAAGTAAAACGACTCTTTCCTTGCCACCCAGTTCGTATATTGAAGGTATCGGATCACCCTCGAATCTGAGCGCTCCGTATGGGTCATCTTCCACTATGAAGAAATCGAACTTCTCCGCCATCTCAAGCAACCGCTTCCTCTTTTCCAGGGATAAAGTAACACCCGCCGGATTGTGGAAATTTGGAACGACGTAAACGAACTTGAATCTTTTCGATTCTTCTGGACTCAATTTTCTCAATCTTTCCTCCAGATAATCCAAATCCATCCCATCTTCCTGCAGTGGAACACTTATAACTTTAGGAGAAGCGACCCTAAAAGCCGAAATGGCTCCCAGATAGGCTGGGGCACTCATCGCAATGATACTTTCCTCATCGAGGAAAACCCGACCTATCAGATCCAGGGCTTGCTGTGAGCCAACGGTGACGAGTAGATTGTCGGGCGTTAAACCATGAATTCCATAGTATCTTTCGATATACCTGATGTACTGCTCTTTTAAAAGCGGATCCCCCTCTGTTGTTCCGTATTGCAACGAAAACCTGTACTCATCCATTATCACCTTTCTCGCTATCTCTGCCAGCTCTTCCCGCGGAAAAGTTTCAGGATCGGGAACACCACCGCCGAAGGAGATGACGCCTGGCACGTTGGCGTACTTCAACAATTCCCTGATCAACGATGATTTCAAACGCTTTGCGCTTTCCGACAATCTGGACCTGAAGTCCATTCATTACACCTCCTCCACTTCTTGTAATATGCAACTTTATGCCAAACCGTACCAATTTCCCTTTCCATTTTCTCATAAGAAATTTCGATTGTGAAGCTTTGCAGGAAACTGCACGGTGTGCAAAAAATTGCATGCAAATATTTGCAAACCTTTGGGCCGGGGATCAGTGAGAAAGAAGAAATTAAGGGGGGAACAAGAAAATAAAGGAGGATCCCCCCAAGGGATCCTCCCGATTCATTCAGCTCCTGACCTCTGCCTCGACTTTCTGTTTCTTCTTGGATCTATCCGTATAAGTTGTGTGTAGGAGCTCATGAGCCAGATGACTGTTGGGTTCACCGAGGAAGTCTTCGTACAATCTCTTTATGGATGGATTTTCATGAGATTTTCTGATGACACTCAGTTCATCGATCGTGTAGATTCCTTTCATTCGCTTTTCTAGAATATCCTTGTCGAGACTGTAGGGCTGCCCTCCTCCACCTATACAACCACCCGGACAGGCCATTATCTCAACAAAATCGTAATATACTTCTCCCGCCACTATCTTATCCAAAAGCTTTCGCACATTAGCCGTACCATGCGCAACGGCAACCCTGAATTCCTTCCCATCGAAATCTATTGTGGCTTCCTTTATGCCCTCAAGCCCTCTGACATCATCGAATACCAGCTTTGGCAGCTGCTTACCTGTACCAAGTTCATAGGCTGTCCTCAATGCCGCTTCCATAACACCGCCCGTGACTCCGAACAACGCTGCAGCACCCGTGGATTCACCCAGAGGATCATCATACTCTTCCTCCGGGAGTGAAGCATAGGGTATCTTCTTTATCCTTATGAGTCTGGCAAGCTCCCTGGTTGTCAAAACGAGATCCACCGTTGGCATTCCATTGATTGTCAACTGAGGTCTCTGTGCCTCATCTTTCTTGGCTGTACACGGCATTATCGATACCATGAAGATGTCCTCTGGCTTAACACCTATCTTCTTGGCGAAATAGGTTTTAACCACAGGCCCCAGCATCTGCTGCGGGGATCTGGCGCTGGAAACATTCTTGATGAACTGCGGATACTTCTTCTCCATGAGATTTATCCATGCAGGACAACAGGAAGTGAACATGGGGAATGGTCCACCGTTCTTTATTCTGTGCAGAAGCTCCGTACCTTCCTCCATGATAGTAAGGTCAGCACTGAAGTTCGTATCGAAAACGTAATCGAATCCCAGGCGTCTAAGAGCTGCCACGAGTTTTCCAGTGGATATACTTCCAGGCTCCATACCGAATTCTTCACTTATGGCAACACGCGTGGAAGGTGCAGTCTGAACCACAAGCACCTTATCGTGTTTCTCCAGTATATCCAGCATCTTGAGCACAGCAGAATTCTCAATGATGGCACCTGTTGGGCAGAAAACCGAACACTGCCCACAGTTTATACAATCTGTTTCTGCAACAGGTAAGTTGAAGGCGGTCAATGGCAGAGAATGTGCTCCTCGTTCTGCCATGGAGTATATGTTCATACCCTGGATCTCAGCGCACGCTCTCACACATCTTCCACACACCACACACTTTTCAAGATCTCTCACTATCGATGGTGAACTATCGTCGTATACAGGCTCTCCCAGCTGAAACTTCGGGAACATATCCTCAACGTTGTACTGGTATATCAGATCCTGGAACTCACA
>JAGGZV010000102.1 GCA_021161835.1 Thermotogae bacterium
GGTGTAAAAATGCTTCTTGAAGAAAGATCGCAGGATGCCATGAAGATCGATATATTGAATTACGCGTTCGGCAAGCTGGAAAATGGGATTTTGTCTGTGAAAGGTCTGGAAAATGTGAGAGATCTTCCCAGATTGAGGAAAATGAATCCCCACATTAAAATCGTTCTATCTGTTGGTGGATGGGGAGCGGGCGGCTTTTCTGAAATGGCTATGTCACATACATCGAGAAGAAGGTTCATAAAATCCGCTCTGGACATCCTGGAAAGATACGGTTTCGATGGTCTGGATGTGGATTGGGAATATCCAGGTTCATCCATAGCAGGCATCACGTCGTCTCCTGAAGACAAGGAGAACTTCACGAATCTGATGAAAGAGCTGAGGGAGGCACTGCAGAGTAAACTTCTATCATTTGCCGCAGGAGTGGAAGATTTCTGCATCGAAAACATGGAACTTGCAGAAGTACAAAAGTATGTGGATTTTGTTCACCTAATGACCTACGACATGAAGGGTAGCTTCACGAAGGTGACGGGCCACCATACTAATCTTTACCCTGTCGAAGGAGACGAAACAAAGCAGAGTGTTGCTACGGCAGTTGAGAAATTCCTGGAACAGGGGGTTTCAAAAGAAAAGATCTTCATAGGAGCGGCATTTTACGGAAGAGTGTGGAGAGGTGTGAATGATGGCAACAACGGACTTCTCCAGAAAGCTGAAACGTATGGATCGGAAACCATAAGTTATCGAGAACTCAAAAGCAAGTATATAGAAAAACAGGGATTCAAAAAATTCTGGGATGATAGTGCCAAAGCTCCATATCTTTTTGATGGAAATACCTTCATATCTTACGATGATGCACGTTCTGTAAAAGAAAAGATGCTCCTCACAAAAAGGATGAAACTGGGTGGTGTCATGTTCTGGGAGTATTCATTGGATGATGGTGAGTTGTTAAACACACTTTATGAGACTCTTCGAATAGAGTGAAAGGAGAAGGGAAGATGAAGGCTCTGAAGATAGAAAAACCCTTCAAGATCTTCATAGACGATTATCCCACGCTTGAACTGATGAATGGGTATACTCTTCTTAAGGTATCGGCTTGCGGGTTGTGTGGTACGGATCTCAAGATATATCGTGGTGAAACCGAAGCGAATTATCCCATCGTTCCAGGACACGAAATAGTCGGTGAAGTCGTTAAATCTGACGTGTACACACCCGGGACGAAGGTTGTGGTGGACCCAAACTCGCCCTGTGGAGTATGTGATAGTTGCAGACAGGGTAAACCACACCTATGCGAATCTCTTGAAGCTACCGGTGTAACACGTGATGGAGGATTCGCTGAATTTGTGCTGGTTAAAAACTCGCAGGTGTATCCTCTGGGAAATGTCCCGGTAAACAAAGCGGTCTTCGCGGAACCCCTGTCGTGCGTGCTTCATGGCCTGGATCTTGTTGGCAACGTTCATGTCAGTGATATTCTCGTGGTGGGTGGAGGACCCATAGGCAGTATTTTTGCCATTTTGATCGATCGTTTTTCTGTGGGAAAACTCTTCTTGATTGAAATAGAGGAAAAAAGAAGAGAATTTCTGAAAGATGTTATTCTGAAAAACTCACGGGCAGAGGTGATCGAACATCCACCAGAGGATAAATTTGATGTGGTCGTGGAAGCATCCGGGAGCGTGAAAGGTCTGGAGAGCGCTTTTGAACATCTGAAACCCGGCGGTAAACTGCTCATCTTTGGTGTGCCTTCTCACAGAGATACCTTGAACTTCAGACCTTTCGATGTTTACAAACACGAATACACCATAATGGGATCGTACGTGAATCCTCTGACCATGTCAAAAGCCGTGAAAATATTGCAGGATTCCAGTATCATTTTTGAGAACCTCGTGACCGATGTCCTGGATTTGCAGGAGTTGATAGGCTACATTGAAGGTCACAAAACACCCCTTATGAAAGCGGTATATACGAATTGACCACAAGCTCATATTAGCACGAAAAGCGTTGACCATGCCTGCGCGAAACATCCGGCTTTTTCACCCACTATTTCGGGTATAGCACCAGGCATGCCATTGTAAAGATCGCGTATGTACAGTTCTTCCAGAAACTCTGGACACATTAGATCATACTGCATACAACTTTTCTTCAATATGGCGTTGGCAACCCACCATATTTTATCGGCCTTACCTGAATAAAACCCATTTATACCGTTATCCAGCATCGAATGTTTCAGACCCTCTTTCATCACTAATCCCAGTTTCTTTAGGCTTTCCAGCACTTTAACGGCCGTGTCACGATCCACCATGTTGAAAAAAAGAGGGAACATCTGGATGAAGGTTCCCAGAAACCTTCCTTTACCTTTCCGCATCACATCAAAAAAGACCCCGTTTTCCTCATCATACCACTCACGGAGATCCAGAAGCGTACGTTTCTCCACATCCTCAAAGGTTCTTTCATCTTCCCTTTTTCCCATCATGCGTGCTCCTTGCTTCAGGGCGCGAGCAGCAGCATGAACAGCGCAAACCGTATCCAGCGTCACCACGTCTTCGGTTTCCATAAACGATAATTCGACCATGCCGGGTCCCGAGGGATAACCCTTTCGAGGCATGCTTAAAAAGAACATTCTTTTCATCACATCATAATGCAATTTCAGGAATTCAATGTTTCCCGATGCTTCAACGTACCTCATCGATATGTTCACGAACATGAAGGTTTCTATCGGGCGCTTAGAACCTTGATTAACACCGTTGCTGACGATTTCATGAGGTATGAATTGATCATTGGCATATTCCATAAGGGTTAACAGGGTGTCTTCCAAATGTTCGTACATCCCAGCTTTCAACAACGCGAGACCTGTAAAGAAAGTATCCACACCAAACCACCATGGAAATTCTGGATGTCCTGCAACGATCCCACGACCGGCTTCCGTTTCGAGGTACATATCCAGTAACATGTTCTTGGACCAGAACACACTATCATCCTGCCCAATCTCGGGATTCATGGATTCATAATATGTCCTTTTCTTCCCCTTCGCGTTTTCGAACCTCTCCAGCAAATTCCCCGGAAAATCCTCTCCTATCGCTATCACCGTGGATGGTGGTTTCACCTCAACCATGAGAGTATCGACATCCACACTTAGCATGCGGGAATTGCTTTTTATTCGATAGACCCGTGGGATGTTCTTGCATTTGAATTCATAGCCACCTTCTATGACGGTAAGATCTGGAACATACGATCGCCATCCCAGCTTTTCGGAACCCCATACAGGTGTTTCATCGAAACGCATACCGAAATAGAAAGGAAAGGATGTCTGGATACTGAAAAAGAAGATGGGAGCATCTTTATCAAAAAGCACTTCAACTCCCACCGTTTTTTCTCCATAGGTGAAGACCATCTTGCGCCCCACCATGTGAGTTTCAAATCGGGAGAAACGGAGTTTACGCCCATGCAGGTCTTCCAACCAGATATCTTTCATCACCCTTAATGGTGGAAACCACAGTCCAAACATCCTGCCAGGTATATGGAATCCCTGTTCTAGTATAGTTCCATCGGCTCTTGCAAGAAAGTAACCACGCTTTCCCGCTTCATAGAAAGGAGCGTTGGGATCGTCAGATGTTAGACAGCGCATACCATATCATCCTTTCATGCCCGTCGTTGCTCCGGTCTCCACAAAGTATCTCTGGAACGACAGGAATATGATTATCATGGGTAAAGTCATGAGCAAACTGGCTGCCATCATGAGCTGCCAGAAAGTGTAATAGGAAGTGCGGAAGAAATTCAAGCCCATCGTCAAAGTGAACATACTCTTATCGGATGTCATGAGAAGAGGCCAGAGAAAGTCGTTCCATGTACCCAGGAAAGTGTAGATGGCAAGTGCCGCCATTGCAGGTTTCGACATGGGTATAACGATCTGGAAGAACCTTCTCACCACACCTGCTCCATCGATCAATGCTGCTTCCTCAATTTCACGAGGTAGATTCAGGAAAAATTGCCTCATCATGAACAACGTAACAACCCCTGTCAGTTTTGGGAGAACGAGCCCTGCATATTTGTTGACCAGCTCGTATTTGACCATCAAATTGTACACGGGTATTATGGTAACATGTGTTGGAATCATGAGAGTGGCCAGAAGGGCTGTGAATATAATGTTCTTCCCCGGAAACCGTAATCTGGCGAAAGCATAACCTCCCATTGTATCGAATATGAGATGCCCCAGAGTTGTTAAACCAGCATATATAACCGTGTTGAGTATCCAGCGCGCGTATGGAACGACCTTGAAAACTTTAACGTAGTTGGCAAAAGTCATCGGCGCATCGAAAACGCGTGGTGGCCATTTGAAAAGGTTTATTCCAGGTGGCCATTTCATTATATCCACGCCGACTTCTTTCCCATCTTTCACATAGGTCATCGGTGTCACAGACACGAAGAATGCCCATATGAAAGGACCAAGTGAAAGAATCGCGTAAGCAGCGAGTATACAGTAAGCTACCACCCTGACTGCTGTCCATCTTCTCACCACGACACGATGCCCCCTTCAGTACTTCTCTTCTTTAACGAGTCTGCGCTGCACCATGGTAACCGTGAATATCAAGACGAACAGAACCATCGCTATGGCCGAAGCGTATCCCATCCTTCCATATTGAAATGCATTCTGATAAATGTACATCGAGATGGTCACGTTTTCCTGGTTGCGGATGAGGAAATAAATCTGGTCGAAAACCTGCAGCGTTCCTATTATCCCCATGGTAACCACGAAAATCATCTGATTCCTGAGCATGGGAATTATGATTTTCCAGAATCGTACCCATCCGTTGGCACCGTCTATCATTGAAGATTCAATAATAGAAGAAGGTATGCTCTGCAATCCCGCGAGAAACGTGACCATGAAGTATCCTGCAGTTGTCCATATGTTCATCGCCATGATAGCAGGTAAAGCCGTTTTCACGTTTCCCAACCAATCTACCGGCTGGAAACCCAGATATCCCAGAAATCTATTCAATATTCCCGGTTTCGAATATATGAGCAGAAATATCATGGATATAGCAGCTGCTGAAGTTATGGAAGGTATGAAAAACGAAAGTTTGAAGAACTTCACCCCTCTTATTCTCTGATTTGCTGCCACGGCCAGAAGGAGGGCCAGAAGTGTCTGTACAGGAGTAACGACAGCCGAAAAAACCAGGGAATTCTTGAGAGACGACCAGAACCACTTGTCACGAAACGCTTTACTGAAATTTTCAAGGCCCAGGAAGCGCGGCACATATTTTTTGAAAAGCCGCGCATCGCGAGACATATAAGCATCCATGAAATCAGCGAAAGTCATGGTTCTGTTCAACTTTCTACTCACCAAATCATCTATGAGTTTCTCCGCTTTGAAGTACTTGACCACGGCCTTTTTCTGAGTTTCATCGAGTTCAACCCCCACGATGTTCTCAATGAAATCCACGGGATCGAATCCTTCCAGCAGTTCTTTAGGATTCACATCCTCCTCGTCGATGAGAATGACGAAGTATTCCTGAAGAGCATCCTGAGGGTTGAAGCGTATCCTGTATTTTTGTTGCAGCAAAGCATCGTAATCGGTGAAACTGTAATACATAGCTTGAAAAATCGGTATTATTGTAAACAACATAACTGCGGAAACTATCGGAAGTATGAAGAGATAACCTGCCATCATTTCCCTGGTTTTCATCTTCACACTCTCACATCCTCAAACTTTTTTGCAAAAAGCGGGGGAGGAGGCCCCCGCTTTCCCTCACCTCACCCATGCATCGTAGTTTTCTGCGATCTCCTTGATCATCTCGTCCAGCGTCATCTCACCCATCCAGACCTTGGATATCATGGAGTTGATTTCATCGTGTGCTTTGCTGAATATACCAGAAGGTGTGGGAACTCTCCAGGGAATACTGTAGGCAACTCCTCTGTAGAACGCACCTTTAACTGGATCGTCCAGTTCTCTGGAAGCCAGCGATTTCCTTGCGGGAAGAACTCCCAGACGTTCTGTGAAGATCTTCATACCTTCCGTTACCAGGAATTTGAGAGCTATGAAGGCCTCATCTTTGTGTGCACACGTTTTGGGAATGGCATAGCACACCGTATACACCATGGTAGCTCTCTTCTTGTACTTCGGAAGCTCTGCTATTCCAAAGTCCACGTTGGGGAAGTTGTCTCTCATGAATCCCAGCATCCAGGGTCCAGACATCACCATTGCCACCTTCTCTTTTCCAAAGGCGTCTCCAAGCCATCCTGCCCCGACATCCTGTGGCGTTACCGCAACCTTGTATTTCCTGTGGAGGTTGATGTAGAACCTGATACCTTCCACCGCTTCGGGCTCGGTGAGGCCTGTGGACAGGTCGTCTTTGACCACCCTACCGCCTGCCTGCACGATGAATGGAATAACCCTGTTGAATGCTCCATCTCTGTAGAGCGCCAGACCCCAGACATCGATTTTCCCGTCACCATCGGTATCTCTGGTGAGTTTGTTGGCCGCATCTACCAGATCATACCATGTCCAGGTCTCATCAGGATACTCTAGACCCACTTCATCGAACATCTTCTTGTTGTAGAAGAGGGCGAGCGTTGAGAAATCTTTTGGTATACCGTAGATCCTGCCTTTGTACCTGAACGCATCGAGCAGACTCGGGTAGAAATCTTCCAGATCCAGACTGTGCTTTTTGATGAGCAGATCCAGAGGCTGGATAACACCTTTGACGAAGAATTCTTCCGCCCAGCTGGAATCGAGATAGAAGATGTCAGGAGCTGTTCCTGCGGAGAGCATGGACGTGAGCTTCATTTTGTAATCGCCTGGAATGGGTTCGTATACTATCCTTATCTTCCCCGCATGTTGTTCGTTGAATTTTTTGACAGCCGCTTCCAGCGCCGCCTGTTCGGTGGGTGAGGATGGCCAGCCGCCCAGCCTAACGACCACTTCAGCCAGTCCCATCGACACGATCAGCAAACCCACTATCAACAGAACAGAAAACCTCTTCATAACACATCCCTCCTGCTCAAGAATTTTTAAGGACCTCGAAAATTACGAACGCACTCCCAGCCGACCAGAGTTGAGGTACACACGCTTCCGGATAGGGAATGGGTTTTTCGCCGTTGTATCCGGTGTACAGTTCTGGAAGATGATAGTTGAAATGACGGGCTGCGTTCAAAAGTGCAATGGCAACCTTCCGAGCCTCCTCGTGGAACCCATACCTCTGAAGCCCTTTGATTATCAGGGCGTTGTCGTGGGGCCATATACTTCCATTGTGGTAGGAAAATGGGTTGTACATGGGCATCTTCGAACTCATGGTTCTTATTCCCCAACGTGTGAACATATCATCGCTCATCAATCTCCTTACCATCAACTTCGCCTTCTCAGAATCCAGTATGCCTGTCATGAGTCCATGTGCAGGATTGGAGGTCACATGGTCTATCCTGTTCTTACGTCCATCGAGAGCCACGGCGAAGAAAGCTTCATCCTCCATCCAGAAGTCCCTGTTAAATTGTTCCTTCAACTTTCGTGCCTTTTCCAGATATTTCTGTCCATTTATTCCCAGAACTCCTGCCATTTCACTTACTCCAATCAACGCTCCATAAAAATACGCTTGCACCTCGGCCAAAGCAATTGGACCTTCAGGTGGGTTACCTTCCTCGTCCATCAATGCTTCGTCTGAATCCTTCCATCCCTGATTTTTGAGAACCCCCCTCCTGTATTCAACATAGCCATCCCCGTCCACATCACCATATTCTTCTATCCAGTTAAGCGCCGCAATTATGTTGGGGATGTGCATCTTTATGAACATATCATCGCCGTGATTCTTCCAGTATTCGTGCATCGCCAGTAGGTAAAGCAGGGTAGAATCTATACTTCCGTAATATCTGGAAAATGGTAATTCACCTGAAAGGCATCTTTCACTCAACCGCGCTTCATGCAATATCTTTCCTGGTTGTTCCTCCCTGAATGCATCGAACCTCGAACCCTGCAATCTGGAAAGAAAGGTCAATATGTTTCTGGAAAACTCAGGATAATACCTCGAAGTTTCCAGAACGAACACCAGAGAATCCCTTCCAAAAACAGCGGAAAACCATGGAAGACCTGCAACCGGTACGGTGCCAGCAAAACTTTCGATGAAGAGCTCCTGGATATCGTCCACCGCCTTTTTAAGAAGGGCCCCCAGGTCCCCCTCCTTTTCCGTAGAAAATTCCCGAAGATGGTGGCGAGGCTGCACAAATTCATAAACAACCTCATTTGGTTCCTGCAACTCGAAGGAAAAACTCAGCGTGTAGGTTCTCCTCAACTTCCCATGAGGAAGAAGCTCCAATCTTTCCGATCGCAGATCGTGCTTCACTTCAGCTCTTATGTGACGCGATTCGTATACAACACCATTTTCTTTCCTTCTCAAATGGGCTTCAATCCCCGATGTGGAAAGGGAGAAATGCCCCACTTTGGCTCTGATATCGAACATATCAGAATAATTGTAATCGATTACATAATCAAGCAAAATATCAAGTTTTTCACCTGTTTCGTTTGTAAAGTCAAGGGTTATAGTCAAAGCATTATCCACTATCCTCCACTCTTCATCCAGCAGTATTTTGTAGGTACCATCAGTAGATAGCAGGCGTTTGAAACGGCAGCCATTTCCATCCAGTTCTTTACCAACTTCACACATTTTGAGGTCCCTGGGAAATATCTTCAATCTGGAAATGATTCTCAAGTCGAAAAGATAAACACCTTCCTCGACTTTTCTGCGCTCATCGATTCCACCCTGCTCATCCATTATCACCATAATTGGTCCGTTTCTTATCACCCATCTATTCAACCGTCGCACCTCCCACCGTGGATTCGCGTACAACAAGCTTGGTTGGAAGTACAACAGATTTCACATCTTCACCCTCTATCATCCCTATCAACAAACGCGCCACGTTGTAACCAACATCGCAAATAGGTTGTGAGACGGTGGTGAGAGAAGGTTTCACCATCAAAGCAGCCGGAACATCATCGAACCCCACCACCGACACATCTACTCCCACCTGAATGCCACTTTCTTCAAAGGCTTTCATCCCACCTATAGCCATCGTATCGCTGGCGAAAAATACCGCATCAGGTTTGTCACCACGATTCAACAACTCTTTCACTATCGTATATCCTGTTTCTTCCATGAAATCACCCTGATGCAGGAAACGTGTGTCCAATGCCACGCCCGCTTCTTCCAGCGCTTTCAAATACCCTTTCAAGCGCTGGCGCGACACAGAAAGATGAGAAGGGCCATTCACGAAATGTATCTTTCTATGTCCGAGTTTCAAGAGATGTTTCACCGCCTCGTAAGCTCCTTCTTCGTTGGCGGTGTCCACATATATGTAATCGTTAACGCCAGAAGGTCTCCCCACCACCACAAAGGGTAACTTCAAACTGCTGAGAAGAGCTACCCTGGGATCGCCATCGGAAACATCCACAACCACCATACCATCCACAACACGCTTCCTGACAAACTCTTCGTAAAGTTCCATTATGTTTTCATCTTCGGTGGAAAAGATTATATGATATTTCTTCTCACGGGCTCCTCGGGAAAGTCCCTTTATGAACAGGTTCAAGTATGGAAAGGAGAAGATATAATCCGCGCTGTGGGGAACGATCAATCCGATGGAGAAAGTTCGCTCTCGTCTGAGGCTTCTGGCAGTATGACTGGGAACGTAATTCAGTTTTCTTATTATTTGTAAAACCTTCTCACGGGTTCTTGGACTCACATTCGGTGAGTCGTTGAGAACTCTGGAAACTGTAGCGGTGGAAACCCCCGCCAGTCTGGCTATATCCTTTATACTTGGCCTCATCTTCTCCTCTCCTGATGTAATCGATTACATTATAAAATACAAAAACCAGATTGTCAAGTCAAACCATACTGCACCAAAAACCAGCAAATAATATAGGAACTTCATTCTCATTGCCCTCCTCTCGAATCGCCCAGTCGATTCTAAGGATCAAACCACGCTCTTTATTCTCGCTATCACTTTCCCCCTTTCCACCACCAGTAATTCGCCGTTTTCCATTGGCATGTATCCACCCGTACCACGAGGTTCAGATGTCACGACAAATCCATCATCGGTGTTGTACCATAGGGTGTAATAATCATGTCTGCTTTCGTGTGCGCAAAAAACGTATAGTTTACTGGATTTCAACATCAAAAAGTTCGCCCCGGAATACCTGTTGACCCTTAGAAAGGATCTCAGTCTGTTCACAAGATCATCCAGATCAGCAAATTCTCTAATGTTGAGAAAGTAATCGTAACTATCGCTGCTAAAAACATTTGCCCTTTCAAAAGTCTTTATGGTACCGTTGTGACAGAAAACCACACCATCCGGGGAGATGAATGGCTGAAGTTGTAGTGGGGTAACAGGAACGTTATCCGAAGCCTTCCTGGCATGTAATATTCCCAGCGACATTTCCAGATGTACATCCACATCCTCATAAACAGGAGTCATGGTTTTATAGTAGAAAACATTCTCGCCATCCGTCGCGTAGATACCCCATCCGTGCGAATGTGGGGCTTTCATGCCCTTTTCTGCCATGTGCTTTAGATGATCCACCAGATCACCTATGTCCCTGCTTTCAGGATACGAGAAACCTATCATCCTGCACAAGCTATCACCCCCAACAGCATTATTTACCACAGCAAATTAAAACCGTTCCCTTCGGAATTTCAATGATCCTGAAGCAGGATTTCCACCATCTTACGTCCAGCTTTGCCATCACCGTAGAGTCCCTTCGGCATCGCTATCTCCCCGTTTCCCAGCATATCGCTGCATACCCGAACAATTTCGGAAGGTTCAGCAAGCTTGTTCCAGCCTATATCTACCATTTCTTTCCACGCGGTGTCAGGCATGACGATGAGAGCTCTTTTTCCTGCAAAATACGCCTCTTTCTGAAGGCCACCACTGTCCGTTATGACCAGTCTGCACTCGCTTATCAAACCCATCATTTGCAGATAATCCACAGGTTCAATGGTGATGACACCCCTGGAATTTATCTCAATACCGAACTCCACCATTCTCTTTTTCGTTCGAGGATGTACAGGAAAAACCACAGGAAAATCCCTGGAAATCTCCTCGATGGAATGGATAATAGTTTTCAACTTCGCAGGATCATCGGTGTTGAAATCTCTATGTATTGTGCAAACGATGTAGTCATTCACACTCAAATCCAGCTCTTCGATGAGACTATAATCGAAATTTCTTTCCATTTTTAAATACAGATCGTACATGATATCCCCTGTAAAGTGAACTCCAAGCTCCACACCCTCTCTTTTCAGATTTTCGACAGCCAGCTGAGAAGGACAGAAGAGATAACGTGAAACATGATCCGTCACAACCCTGTTTATTTCCTCGGGCATATCTTTGGGACGCTGCCTCAAACCAGCTTCCACATGCGCCACGGGTATCTTCAGCTTCGCTCCCACAAGCGCACCCGCCATCGTTGTGTTGGTATCCCCATACACCACTATCACATCGGGTTTTTCTTTGAGCACCACCTCCTCGAACAGTATCATTATTTTGCCCGTCATCTCACCGTGTCTCCCAGACCCGACTTTGAGTTCGTACCTGGGCCTCTGAATTTTGAGTACCCTGAAAAAAATTTCAGACATGTTGAAATCGTAGTGTTGCCCGGAATGTACCAGAATCTCTTCGACGTTATGTTCCTGAAATTTCTCCCGTAAAACAGCTTCTTTTATGAATTGAGGTCTTGCCCCAACCAGTGATATGACCTTCAAATCCCTCACCCCTTCAGAAATCCTGAAATGGCCTTCTTACACCATTTTATCAATTCACCGATCATAGAGAATATATGTTACACTATATGAGGTTTTAACAAGGGAAGGGAGGAGATGAACATGGCTGAGATAACCGCTTCCATGGTGAAACAGCTTAGAGACATGACCGGTGCAGGTATGATGGACTGTAAAAACGCTCTTGTCGAAGCCGAAGGTGATTTCGACAAGGCTATCGAGATACTCAGAAAGCGTGGAGCGGCGAAAGCCGCTAAAAAAGCTGGTCGTACCACAAACGAGGGTATAATCCATGCATATATTCATCACAACAAGCGTGTGGGTGTGTTGCTGGAACTCAACTGTGAAACGGATTTCGTCGCACGTACGGATGAATTCCAGCAGCTGGCCAAGAACCTCGCCATGCAGATAGCCGCCATGTCACCAAGATGGGTAAAGATAGAAGATGTTCCTGAAGAAGTTGTGGAGAAAGAAAAGGAGATATACAGAGAGCAGGTAAAGGGTACAGGAAAACCCGATCATGTTGTGGAAAAAATCGTCGAAGGAAAGTTGAAAAAGTTCTTCGAAGAGAACTGCCTGCTGGAACAAACGTTTTTCATGGATGAATCGAAGAAGATCAAAGATTTGATAACCGAAGCGATCGCCAAGCTTGGAGAGAACATACAGGTTTCCAGATTCGTGAGGATGGCTATAGGTGAATGATAAGAGGGCTTTATGCCCTCTTTATTTTTGGGAGGGAGGAAACGTGTACAGGAGAGTGCTCCTGAAATTGAGCGGTGAAACGCTCTCGGGAGAAAACAGAAGAGGCTACAACGGGGAAATGGTTGAATATGTCGTGGGAGAATTGAGAAAGGTTATGAACGAAGAAGTACAGATGGGGATCGTCATAGGTGCGGGTAACATTCTTCGAGGCAAAGAGCTGAATATATCCAGCGTCATGGGAGATCAAATGGGGATGCTGGGAACGGTTATGAACGCTATATATTTGAAATATCATCTGGAAAAAGCCGGAATACCTGCTGTCGTTGTATCTGAAATAGTCCGATCACCAATGGTCAAACCTATAAAATACGATGATATTGAACATTATTTGCAAAACGGACACATCATTCTTTTCGGTGGTGGTACAAGCAATCCCCTTTTCACAACAGATACAGCGGCCGCACTCAGAGCAGTCGAAATGGAGGCGCAGTTGTTGATCAAAGCTACGAAAGTGGACGGTGTATACGATAAGGATCCCAAAAAATTCCCGGATGCCGTACGGTTCGAAGAACTCACCTTTCAGGAAGCGCTGAATAAGAAAGTGAAGGTGATGGATATGGAAGCTTTTTCGTTGTGTATGAGGTACAATATGCCTGTAGTGGTTATGAATTTCTTCGAACGGGACAATCTCCTGAGAACCATCAGGGGTGAAAAGGTGGGTACACTTGTACATTCTTGAGGAGGTGTTCCTGTGCGGCTAAAGGACAAGGTGTGTATTGTAACGGGTGCAGGCGGTGGAATAGGGAAGGCTACTACACTCCTGTTCCTGGAAGAAGGAGCAAAAGTTGCAGCCTGTGATATCTCAAAAGAAGCGCTGGAATCCCTGGAAAAGGAGGCAACCGAGAAAGGATTGGCCGAGGGGTTGAAAACCTTCATCCTCGATGTGACCAACAGAGAGGAAGTGAAGAAAGTTGTAGACGAGATATACAAAACCTTTGGAAGTATAGATGTTCTGATAAACAACGCAGGTGTCACCAAAGACCAATTGCTGCTGCGCATGCGCGAAGAAGATTGGGATTTCGTGATAAACGTGAATTTGAAGGGCGTTTTCAACATGACACAGGCCGTCGCTAAGTACATGCTCAAACAGGGTAAAGGTTCGATAGTCAATGCGAGCTCCCTGGTTGGAGTCTACGGTAATATCGGGCAGACGAATTATTCGGCAACCAAAGCAGGGGTCATTGGTATGACGAAAACATGGGCGAAGGAACTCACGCTGCGTGGTGCCCAGATACGGGTGAATGCCATAGCACCGGGATTCATAAGAACTCCAATGACAGAAAAGCTTCCTCAGAAAATCATGGAACAGGTTATAGAAAGAACTCCCCTCAAGAGAATAGGAGAACCAGAAGATGTGGCCAGATTGTATCTGTTTCTCGCAAGCGACGAATCCAGCTTCATAACGGGGCAAGTAATAGGTATAGATGGAGGTCTGGTGATCTGAAAATGATAGATGCCCATACTCCCATATTTGAAATAGTGAAGAAGTATCCATACCTGATCGAACATTTTTTGAGACATGGGATAAAGTGTATTGTGTGTGGCGATGTACTCTGGGGGACGCTCGAAGAGGAAGCAAGAAAGCAGGGCATCACATCCGGTGAATTACAACGTATAATAGAAGAGGCAAATCGTATGGTGGTAGAAAGGGGGGTAGAGGAAACATCATTTCTCCAGCCGTAGGGGGGCGGGATCATGGTGAGGGTGGACACTCACGTTACAATCAGAGATGTGATAAGGGTGGCAAAATTCCATGAAAAGGTGACCATCTCCAAGGAAACACTGGAAAGAATATCGAGGATACGGGCAAAGCTCGAAAAACTCGTGAAATCGGGAGCCGTAATATATGGGGTGAACACGGGATTTGGTGCACTGGTGGACAAAAGAATCGAGGCAGGTGAGCTGGAAGAACTCCAACTCTCTGTTTTGAGAAGCCATTGCGCAGGAGTTGGAAATCCTCTTCCTGAAGAAACGGTCAGGGGGATGATTTTTTTACGGGCTGTTTCTCTTGCAAAGGGTTATTCTGGTGTACGTCCCGCAGTGATCCAGAGGCTGATGGATTTCCTCAATCTCAATATCGTACCCGTCGTACCTGAAAAGGGCTCTGTGGGGGCAAGTGGTGATCTTGCCCCTTTATCACATGTGGCACTGGCTCTTGTGGGTGAAGGAGAGATTTTTCTGGAAGGAAAACGCATTCCAGCCTCAGAAGCACTGGCAAAGGCGGGACTTGAAAGACTTGAACTTCGCGAAAAAGAAGGATTGAGTCTGGTAAATGGTACGCAGGCATCAGCATCGCTCGCCGTATTGAATCTATGGAAAGCCAGAAAGCTGCTCGACCTTGCCGTGGTAGCAGCCGCCATGAGTCTGGATGCCCTGAAAGGTTCCACCTTACCTTTCGACGAACGTATCCACATGGTGAGATTACATCCCGGTCAGCTGAGAATCGCAAAGAAACTCAGGGAACTTCTGGAAGGTAGTGAAATACGGGCCTCACACCTCCATTGTCAGCAGGTGCAGGATGCCTACACCCTCAGAACCATTCCCCAGGTTTACGGAGCCGTTCTGGACACCATGGATTACGTCGAAAGAGTGCTGGAAATAGAAATTAACGCTGTTACAGACAATCCCCTGATCTTCGAAAACGGAGATTCGCTCACGGTGATATCGGGTGGCAATTTCCATGGAGAACCCGTGGCGCTCGTGTGCGACTATCTATCCATCGCACTATGTGACATGATGAACATGATGGAACGTAGAATAGACCGTTTACTCAACCCAATGGTTTCACGTGGACTTCCTCCCTTCCTGGCAAGAGGGAAGGAAGGGTTGAATTCCGGATACATGCTGTGGCAGTACACGGCGGCATCTATAGCGTCCGAAAATAAAGTCCTGGCACATCCATCATCCGCTGACTCCATACCTACATCCGCTTACCAGGAAGACCACGTTAGTATGAGCATGAATGCTGCACTGAAACTCGATAGAATACTCAAGAATCTTGAATTGATGGTATCCATAGAATTGATGCTTGCTTCCAGAGCTCTGGAAGCGCGTGAACCTTTGAAAACCAGCCCGATACTGGAAGAGTACAAACAGGAGTTGCTTTCAAGGATGGGAACGTACGAAAAGGACAGGGTGTTCCAGGATGATTTTCAGAAAGTCCTTGGATTCGTGAAGGACTATCTCAATTCCCCAGGGTGCAAACTGACTCACAATTTTTGAGAAGGGAGGAGGCATATGTTCAGGATACTCAAGAAAAGAAGACTCGCTTACGGTACGCACGACTTCTGGGTTGAAGCCCCAGAAGTAGCGCAGCATGCTCAACCTGGTCAATTCGTTGTCGTGCGGATACACCAATACGGTGAAAGGATACCGCTCACAATAGCGGATTCTGCTGATGATGCCATAAGGCTGGTGGTAAAAGCTGTGGGGAAAACCACATATGAGCTGTGTTCTCTCAAGGAGGGGGACGAACTGGCAGATGTTGTGGGACCTCTGGGACATCCAAGTGAGATGGGAAAGTTCGGGCACGTCATGATGGTTGGCGGAGGTGTCGGAATAGCTGCCATCTATCCCATAGCAAAGAAATTGAAAGATCATGGTAATCGCGTCACCGTCATCCTGGGTGGAAGAACTGCAGAACAGGTCATAATGCGTGACGAATTTCGTTTTGCTGACAGGATCCTGATAACAACCGACGATGGTTCACTGGGTATCAAAGGTGTAGTTACCGATGCCATGAAGAAAGTACTTGAGGAAGATACCGTCGATGTGGCCTGGGCCATAGGCCCCACCATAATGATGAAATTCTGTGCGTTATTGGCCAAAGAATACGCCCTCAAGATCTGGACATCACTCAATCCAATAATGGTGGATGGCACAGGAATGTGTGGAGCTTGCCGTGTAACGGTCGGAGGTGAGATAAAATTCGCCTGTGTGGATGGTCCCGAATTCGATGGAAGATTGGTGGACTGGGATGAACTGCTAAAACGCCTGACCATATACCAAAAAGAGGAGAAAGAAGCACTTGAAAAGTACCTCAAAAAGGTAGGTGAGCCTTCATGGCTGTGAAAATACAACCCAACAAAACACCCATGAAAGAACAGGAACCCGAAGTGAGAATCAAAAACTTCAACGAAGTTGCTCTGGGTTACACGGAAGAAGAAGCCGTTAAGGAAGCAGAAAGGTGCTTGCAATGTCGTGTACCTATGTGTGTGAAAGGATGCCCGGTTCAGATCGATATCCCTGCTTTTATAAGGGAAATAAGAAACCGGAATTTTGAAAAGGCAGCGGAGATAATAAAAAGATACAACAACCTTCCCGCAATATGTGGGAGAGTTTGTCCTCAGGAAAACCAATGCGAGGCTACATGCGTTGTTGGAAAGATGAAAGATCATGAACCTGTTGCCATCGGACGCCTCGAGCGATTCGTGGCAGATTGGGAAGCAGAAAATGTGGGGTTGAAATTGCCGAAACTTCCGGACAAACGCCCGCAAAAAGTTGCGGTGATAGGAGCTGGACCAGGTGGAATAACATGCGCAGCCGATCTGGCAAAGATGGGTTACGAAGTTACCATCTTCGAAGCCTTTCACGAGCCGGGTGGAGTTCTAATATACGGTATACCGGAATTCCGATTACCCAAAAAGATAGTCAAAAGAGAGATGGATTACATCAGAGCGCTGGGTGTCAACATAGTAACCGATGTGGTGGTAGGTAGAAGTATAACGATGCAGGAAATACTGGATGAATATGATGCCGTTTACATAGGCATAGGAGCAGGTGCACCAAAATTCATGGGGATTCCAGGAACCAATTTGATAGGAGTCTTCTCGGCCAGCGAAATATTGACACGCGTGAACCTCATGAGAGCGTATGATTTTCCGAATTACGATACACCTGTCAAAAAGGGCAGCAAAGTTATGGTGGTGGGGGCTGGTAACGTTGCAATGGATGCCGCACGAACTGCCCTGAGATTGGGTGCGAAAGAAGTCACCATAGTTTACAGACGTTCAGAAAAAGAAATGCCGGCACGTATAGAAGAATACCATCATGCACTGGAAGAAGGAATCAAATTCAAATGGTTGACACAACCCGTTAGATACATCGGAGACGAGAACGGCAAACTGGTTGCAGTGGAGTGCATCAAAATGGAACTGGGAGAACCGGATGCCAGCGGGCGCAGACGTCCCATACCCATAGAAGGTTCCAATTTCATCATGGAGGTTGATATGGCCATCGAAGCCATCGGCCAGGGACCACAGAAGATTCTCCTACAGAATTTCCCCGAGCTCAAACTGAATAAATGGGGATACATAGAAGTGGATCCAGAAACATGCGCCACCAACATCCCAGGCGTTTATGCCGGCGGCGATATAGTGACAGGAGCGGCAACCGTTATAGAAGCCATGGGGGCCGGAAAACGTGCTGCAAAGGCTATACACGAGTATTTGAGCAGCAAGGTGATTGGTCATAAAACTTAACAATGGCGCAATATCTTCGTGTTGCAATTTAAAAAATCCTTTAATTCAACTTGTGTACAATTTTTGTAGAACCCTATCCCCCCTTGGATAAAGCCAAGTGACATTAAGGGAACCCGCCCGGGTTCCCTAAATTTTATTTCAGAAGAAAATCCCCGGAGCCTAGCTCCGGGGATTGTATTTTTTCCAGCATAGTATTCCTCACTTGAGTGCAGACACCCACAACTGGTCGCCTATTCTTCCCACAACCACTATATTCCCATTGCCAGGATCTTCAATTACATCGCGTATCTCGTACGAAGTCGTATCGTTCTGGTCCGATGGGAACAGGTGTACCCACAATGCGTTTCCGCTACCATCCATTTTGACTACAAATCCTTGGGAGTCAGAAGTGTTGGGATCATAACCCATCACGCCTGCCATCAGATAGTTTCCATCAGAGGTAGGACAGATACTTCGCGCTTCGTCCGTGCTATTCAAAGATTGAGCAATTACCACATCCCATGAATACGTACCGTCGGAATTCAGTTTTATAACCCAGGCATCTTTGTCCCCCGAAGACGTCGATTTGAAGCCGGTGACTATGTAACCATCCGACACAACTTCCACATCCAGAGCGCCATCATCGTAAGCTCCACCGTAGCATTTGCTCCATTGTACGTTGAAGTTCGAATCCAGCTTCACAACCCAGACATCCATCCCACCGTTGTTGCTTCCAACATCACCGCTGTTATCGGATGTGGTTGAACCAACCACTATGTAACCACCATCAGGGGTTGGTTCTATGCTGTACGCCACCTCATCACCCGAACCTCCCAGGACGGCTTGAGCTACTATGTCCCCATTTGTTGCAC
>JAGGZV010000004.1 GCA_021161835.1 Thermotogae bacterium
TCAACTTAAGTACATCCGTTGCTTCTCCGCCCATGCCATCCGTTACCTTTATCTCTACACTGTACGTACCAGATGAATCGTAATCAGGTTCAAAAATGTACTGCGTACCAACTATCGTACCTACATCACTCAACAACTCAAAACTCAATATATCCCCATCGGGATCACTGGCATACTCCGTTAAATCCAGTATCAAATCCGTTATCTCGTCTATCACCCATTCATCGGGAAGATTTATTCTCGGTAGTCTGTTAACGTTCCTTACTTCCAGTGTAAACACATCCGTTGCTTCTCCTCCCATGCCATCATTGACTTTTATCTCTATACTGTACGTACCAGATGAATCATAATCGGCTTTATACACGTACTGTGTACCAGCTATCGTACCTGTACCTTCCACTAATTCAAAACTCAATGTATCTTCATCAGGATCGTTCGCATACTCTGTCAATTCCAGTGTTAACGTTGATCCTTCGGATATACTTTGATCCGGTATATCCAAAATCGGTGGCCTGTTCGTATTCTTCACCGTTATGATAAAATCGTCGGTGGCTTCGCTTGTGCTATCAGCTGCTTTTATAATCACCTTATACGTGCCCGAAGCATCGTAATCCGGAGAGTAGATATATGTATTTCCAGTTACCGTCCCCTCACCCGAAATTTTTATGAAGGTTAACACGCCGCTGATGACACCACTCACAAAATCCAGTAAGTTGAGCTCCAGAGTATCTCCTTCGTTTACCACCTGATCGGGGATTTCCAGCGAGAGTGGTGAACCCGTGGTGAATGACCATACCGGACTTTCCATCATCTTCACACCGAATGTTTTGAAAACAACCTTCCAGTAATATTTGGTGTTGTATTCAAGAGGAACGCTTATTTTGCATTGATTCTCTGTTGAATCAGAGGAAATCTGCGCGCTCTCGAGTTCCTCCTCCACCGCCTTGGGATCACTGGACAGATACACTTCAAATGGCCATTTGTACTTCGTTTCCCATTTCAAAGTTGGCGTTATCGATACACCCACAGCTCCATCCGTGGGTGAAGGATTCCCTGGTTCATCGTGCAGTGTATCTATCTTAACGCATGATACCAACACAATGAGCAACAACATCGTTACCAGTGATACAACGATACCCATACGCACGAGTTTCATGACACCTACCTCCCGCACGATGAAGAATAAAAATTTCTCTTATTATTTTTTGACTTTCGATTTATTTGAAAAGTTCATGAATGACTCCAAATCACCGATGCACAAAATTTATGTGTTTTTCTCAAGATACCTGCTACCTGGTTTAACTATGGGAAGGGCTTCTGCACACAGGGGACATTCATGGGGTTCATACACGGGAAGGTCGAGCTGCACCAGATATTCATATGGAGTGGCGAAGTTCACCCTTCCCGCAGATCGATCCACCACACTTCCAACACACACCACATGCGCGCCCATCTCTTTCACAAGTTCCATAACTTCTTTCACGGATCTACCGGTTGTGACTACATCTTCAACGACCGCCACCTTCTGATCTGGTAGAATCTGAAACCCTCTTCGCAACGACATCTTCCCGTTTTCACGCTCTGCGAACATGGCGTGTACCCCAAGCTCCCTGGCCACAACATAGGCCAGGATCACTCCGCCCATCGCAGGACCGACGACGATATCCACTTCATACTTTCTGAGCTTATCTGCAAGAAGCTTGCCAACGACGTCTCCCACTCTCGGATCTTCGAAAAGTCTCGCACATTGTACATACCGCGATGAATGCTTGCCAGATGACAGCAAAAAATGGCCTTCCAGCAATGCACCCGTTTTCTTCAGGAGTTCCAGCATCCAATCAGCTCCTTTATCTTCCTGATCTTCAGAGCGGGATCAGCACTTCTGTAGACTTCCCTTCCTAAAACCACATAATCGGCTATTCCCTTCACATCTTCAAGGGTTACAACATCTTTTTGATCCTCTACGGCCGCTTCCATCCTTATTCCGGGCACCAGGAATTTTCCTTTTATCCTGGTGCGCAGTTTCCTGGCCCATTTACCGGGCATAACGAAATCCGTTCCAAGGTCATCGAACTTCTCTATCATCTCGATGTAATCATCGAGGTTGCCAGGAATAGAGGTCAGCTTTATAACCACAAAAATCCGTTTGTCCGTGGCACCTAAGGCTGCACGTACAGCATCTATACCACATGCGGAATGCACGGTGAAACCTACTACACACGGATGATCCCAGCTTCTTATAGAACGCTCTACAGTGGAAGGTATATCCACAAATTTGAGATCCAGAATCACCTTCAAACCTTTCTTGAACAACTCATCGAGGATCTTCCTGCCCTCTACGGCCAGGTTGTGGCCAAGCTTTACATGTTCAAAGGTACCGTATTTCTCTACGAATTCCAGGGGATGTTCCATATCCAGACTCAACACAGGTATCATGCTGGCACCTCCGATTCGAGAAATTCTCCATCCCAGTATATCCATTTTCCCGATTTCCTGACACCGAGCACTTTACCTTTCAATTTGACACCATTGAAGACACAGTTTTTACCCTTGGTGAAGAGAGAACCTGCATCCACAATCCATTCCATTTCGGGATCGATGACCACGAGATCCTGTCCAGTGAATTTTTCCTGCAAGTTCAAAATCTTCAAAGGTTCAACCGTGAGCTTGTCCACGACGAGTTCCAGATCCTCTAAAACCGTGTAAAAAACGGAAAAAGCCATCTCTATATTCGATGTACCAAATGGTGCTTCCATGAAATCCGAAGGTTTTTCGGAATGAGGAGCATGATCGGTGGCCAGAACATTTATTATGCCATCTTTGACGGCGCTTATTAGAGCTCTTCTGTCCTCCTCACTTCCGAGTGGTGGGTTTATTTTGAAATCCGCATTTTTCACATCCTGCCAGGAGAAAAAGAGATGATGGGGTGTAACTTCACACGTTACATACGCATATTTACGCAAATAATCCAGCGTTTCCACGGCCAGTTTCGTGGAAAGATGTTGTATGTGGAATCTCTCAAATCCGTTTTCCACCCCTGTTAACACCGTTCGCACCATGGCTATCGCTTCATTGGAAATCGGTCTTGAAGCACCAAGCAGAGACGCTCCTTTATAGAATATGCCTTCCAGCTCATGCACCTGACTATGATCAAATATAACGGCCTTTTTTCTCTTCCTGCTTAACGCATCATCGAGTGAGACATGATCGTACCTGAAACCATCGGTGGAATAAGCAACCACCTTTTTACCATCAGGTTCCAGATTTCCAAAAAGTGAAACTGCCCAGTGATAACGTACGTCTTTTCCACGCGCCAACCTCTCATGTTCCTGCAGAACATCCACATCATCGAGGGGTGGCGAAGTATTGGGTTGAATAACCAGTCTCAAGAATCCACCCGCTATAGCTGCTCTGGAAAGGGAAAAATAATCTTCTCCTCCATTCAATCGTACATGAGTGTGAAGGTCCACGAAAGGAAAAGTAGCAATGAGGGCTTCCGCCCTCACATTTATGGGAAGCTTTATTTCCTCCTCAAACCAACGTTTCCTGAAGGGATCGTATATTTTCAACCGATGCCACCGCCTTTTCAAGAATGGACATTCTGGAGTAGAGACCATTCTTGACCTGCATCAATATCAGCGAACGTTCGGAGTAAACGATCCCGTCAGACACCTCCACGTTTCTATTGAAGGGTCCAGGATGCATCAACACAGCATGTTCAGGAGCCATTTTTATCGTTCTTTCGTTGATCTGATACTTTCTGAAGAATTCTTCAACGTCATCAAAGTGTTTTTCGAGACGTTCTTTTTGTATCCTCAACGCGTAGACCACATCCACATCGTGAATGGCCTCACCGAGATCGTGTGTTATCACACTGACACCTTCAAAATGCTCCGGCACAAATCCCACAGGTCCACACATACGAACTTCACCGCCGAACTTCAATACCCCTTCTGTAAGGGATCGAGCCACTCTCGAATGAACTATGTCACCAACTATGGCCACTTTCAAATCCAGCCGTCCGAAATGTTCATACATAGTGGTGAGGTCCAGAATCGCCTGTGTTGGATGTTGATTGTTACCATCACCACCGTTTATCACAGGCACCGAAAGATGTTTTGCAAAGTACATAGGTAAACCGTTTTTTCTCACCCTTATCACGAAACCGTCCACATCCATGGCTTCGAGTGTGAGAAGCGTATCAAGTTCTGTTTCACCCTTCTGCAGAGACGAGAGGTTCGGGGTAAAATCCAGAAACTTCCCGCCGAGGCTCAATATGGCTTTCTGGAACGAAAGTTTCGTTCGTGTGGAAGGTTCGAAAAAGGCCGTTACTATGAATTTACCCTTCAAGCTCTTTGGGAACTTTCTGGAGGCTTTGAACTCCAACGCTCTTTTGATGATCCACATTACTTCCTCTGCACTCAGATCGTTCATGGAAAGGATATGCTTCGGCATGATGTTACCCCCTTCGGCTATTTTTCTCCCCAACTAAAATAAAAGGGAGTTCGAATTCCGAACTCCCTTTGAAAAATACTTCCCCTATTATGGCCTTCGCCTTTATGAGCCTTATCTTCATGAATTTTCGTCTTTCGTGCCTTAGATGTTCGCATCTCATCATATCGAACTCCCTCACGAAATGTTCAGGTGAATTATACCAGCTCTACCCATCATTAGAATGACGGTATTGTTACACAATCTTTAGATGTGTGCAATATTCGTTAATGTTGTCACTAAGAAACGTTGTCAGACCGCATGAATGCTGTTATCCCCAGTAACACAAGTGGAACAATCAGCAACACCATGGAGATCACCTTGGCCACGCTGACGATGGGAGAACGCATGAAAAAGTACAATCCTATACCAGCGAACACCCAAAAGCATACAGCCCATCTTTTGAACCTGGTGGCCAGAATTCCCATCAATATTATGGCGACACCAGGCAAAGATTCCACGACGAAACTCATACTGAAACCGTGCGATAGAAGAGCAAACAATATGAGAAGCGAACCATAGACTTTCGTTGTGATGCTCACGAAACTTTCACGTGGATATGTCATTATGACAAAAATCAGGGAGCGTACCAACAAAGGTACAAGGATAATGGCATAGAAGATGTCTCTATTGGGCTTTCTGTATACAGCGAAGAATATCATTGTCAATAACATCGCCACAATAAGAGAAAAATACGTTGCCAGTCTATCGATGTACTCTTCTCTCTCGTCCATATCCCTGACCACTCCGAAGCTTCTCAACAAAACACCCAGAAACGCTCCCAGACACAACAATATTGCCCATGACCACAATCCGGAAAGCAGCACCCCTGCAATCACGAACGAGAGCTCCACAATTCCCATCTTCCTCATCTCCAGTCCACCTCCTCCAGTTTGAAGAGAGTTTCCACATCTGTATCCAAAACTCTGGCTATCTTAAGGGCCAGTAAAATCGAAGGTTTGTATCTACCCTGTTCTACATTGACTATGGTCTGCCGACTGACCCCTACTTTCCTGGCGAGTTCCTCTTGCGTTAAACCCCTTTCCCTTCTCACCCTTCTCACATTTACCCGCACTTTTCCACCTCCCTGTATGTAAAGTATACTTGACATACATGGAAAAGTCAATGATTACCTCCTCATAGGTTTCTTGACATTCATCCGAAAGTCATGTATTATTTAGTTGGATGCGTCATGCAACTAAATTCCGATAAGGGGTGAGGTGAAAGGGATGAAGGTGAAACTGCTTATTACCGTTTTTATGTTGATTGCGGGAATTACACTGCTTGCTGCTGGTATAGCAAAATGGGAATCGGGGGGTATGTATTCAACCGGAGATCTCGTTAAATACGACGGAAAAATTTACAGATGTTTGAGAGTGCACAAGGCTGTCGCAGGTACAGAACCAGCCATTGCCGGGGAATTCTGGAAACCTGTTAAGGACAAGATTATAGGTGCCTACTATCCATCATGGGGTATATATGCGCGCAATTTCAACGTAATGGATATCGATGGCTCGAAGCTGACGCACCTTTTCTACGCCTTCGCCAATATATCTGATGATGGTCTCTGCGTCCTGGCGGATCCATGGGCAGACGTCGATAAACCATTTCCAGGAGATAGCGATGCACCGGGCACACTCCGCGGGAATTTCAATCAGCTCAGAAAGCTTAAGGAAAAGCACCCCCATCTCAAGGTACTCATATCTGTAGGTGGGTGGACACTATCCAAGAACTTTCCAAAGGTTGCAGCGACAGAAGAATCCAGGAAACGCTTTGTGAAATCATGCATAGATCTTTTCATAAAAGGAGAATTCGGGGAAAAGTATGGCACGCATCCTGGTATATTCGATGGAATCGATGTGGATTGGGAATACCCGGTGGAAGGCGGAATGCATCCTGGCACGCCAGAAGACAAACGTAATTTCACACTGTTGATTGCAGAATTCAGAAAGCAGCTGGATGAATTATCAAAGCAAACAGGGAAACAGTATCTGCTGACAATCGCCGGGGCAGCAAAACCCGATTATATCTTCAAAAACACGGAGATAGCCGAGGTGGCCAAATACTTGGATTTCATAGTGGTCATGACGTACGATTTCCATGGCGCATGGGATCCCACAACCAACTTCCATTGCAATCTATATTACGATCCCGCAGATACATCACCGGGAGCGGAAGATTTGAATGTGGAAGCAGTTATAAGAAACTACATTAAAGCGGGAGTATCCCCAGAAAAGCTGGTACTGGGTATACCTTTCTATGGTCGCTCATGGAAAGGCGTTGAAAATGTGGACAACGGTCTCTATCAAAAAGCCGATGGTGCAGGTCCGGGAACATGGGAACCTGGCGTGCTGGATTACAGAGATATCGTCAAAAACTACGAGCCAAAATTCAAGAAATTCTTCCATCCTAAAACACAGTCACCATGGCTATTCGATGGCGACGTTTTCATAACCTATGATGATCCGGATTCTGTGACATTGAAAGCAAAATATGTATTGGAACATGATCTTGCAGGTGTGGCCATCTGGGAAATAAGTGCTGATATACGTGGTGTACCGGCTCCTGAAGATTCATTGATTAACACCATATACGAAGTTCTGAAAGGAGAGTGAAAGATCAGATCACCCCCTGGAATCTTTCCGTAAGGAACAGTGTAGAGCGGGGAGATTTCGGGGAATCGTCGGATAAATTTGAAGCACATCATGAAAACTCACGACTATTCGAATTTGACATGGTACAAGTTACACCTTATGATCAACCACGAAATCTCCTCGTAGGGGGTGTTTATGCAAATGAGGAAAACAGTGTTGCTGGGTTTTCTCATTATCAGTTTGATGGGGCTGGGAGTGGAAACACTCAAAAATACCGCGGTAGTTGATCAAGTGGGATACCTGCCAGGCTTCAAGAAGATAGCCTTTCTCGTCAATCCAGATGGTTCACCTGTAAAATTCAAAATTATGGATACGGGAGGAAACGTTGTTTTCGAGGGTAAGGTGGAGAAAAAAACCGATGAAGGCTATTTGAGCGGTGACAGGGTGTACATACTGGATTTTTCCGATTTCGAAAAAGAAGGAGAGTACACGATAGTGTGCGGTGATGCGAAGTCGTATCCGTTTAAAATAAGTGAAAACGTATACAGTGATGCTTTCAAGCTGACAATGGTCTCCTATTATCTTCAGAGATGTGGTCAAAAGGTGAAATGTGGAAAGTTCCATCATGAAACCTGCCATACTCAAGAAAAAGAGGCTGTCTATCATCCTGCCACTGGTTTCAAAGGTACGAAAGATGTACGCGGTGGATGGCACGATGCAGGCAACTACGAAAAGTATGTGAACAACGCAGCTTTTACGGTGGCCCATCTACTACTTGCCTATGAATTGTTCAAAATCGATGTGAAGTTTATTCCAGGTTATACCGATGACTTACCACATATACTCGCAGAAGCGAAGACGGGCCTCGATTGGCTAATGAAAATGCAGAGGAAAGATGGAAGTGTGCATCACAGTGTTGTCGTAGAAAGCTGGGACTACTGGATTTGCAAACCCGGTGAACACAAGGATAAGAGATATATAACCTCTATAACATCATTTGATACAGCAGCGTTTGCAGCGGTGATGGCCATGGCCGCACGACTGTATGAAAAGTTCGATCCAGAATATGCAGTCGAATGTCTTAGAAGAGCCAGGCTGGCATGGGGATGGCTGGAAAATCACCCGGAAATGATTCCTGCAGGAGGATACGAACCTTTAACAGAAACGGATGGATACGAGGATAACAGTGACAGAGATGAAAGACTGTGGGCGGCCATTGAACTCTTTGCAACAACTGATGAAGTCAAATACAGGAGATACTTCGAAGCGAAATACAAGATCTGGAGTAAAACCATAGATTACTTTCCCTACTGGGGTGATGTGAGGGTACTTGCAATGCTGAGATATTACTTCACACCGGGCACCGACAGGAAAATAAAGGAAAAGATAAAGAAAGATCTATTCACTTTCCTGGATTCCAGATTACGCTGGATAAATTCAGAAGACAATGGCTATGGCGTGGCGCTGAAATTCGATGAATTCTGGTGGGGATCGAATGCCAATCTCGGAGAGATAGCGTTCATGTTCGTTATGGGTTACACGATGGACAGAACCAGAAAAGAGTATCTTGAAGCAGCGGTGGAACAACTACACTATCTTTTTGGTCGGAACGCTCTTAACCTCAGTTTTGTAACAGGCGTTGGGAGTAACGCCATCATGAATCCGCATCACGGCCCCAGTATAACCGATGATATCGACGAACCATGGCCTGGCCTGGTGGTCGGTGGACCAAACACTGATAGAGAAGATTACATCATGGAAAAGATGGTACCAGAAAATACACCTCCAATGAAGTGTTTTGTGGATCATGTGGAAGCCTATTCGGTGAACGAACCCGATATATGCTATAACGCACCCTGGGAATTCGTGCTGGCCTCCCTGTGTCACTGATCGCACGATCAGCACCCACCTCCACATTTGGGCGCGCCGCGCGCCCAATTTTTTTGCTCCAAGTGAAATCTTGTCAACCCTTTCTGACACCTACGATTTTTGTGCAGCCGTTGAAGCAAATCTATCATTTGACTTTTTTCGATTTTTATGTTATAGTTTTTACCGACTGGTAAGTAAAAAATACGAGGAGGTGTTGAAATGGGTCCTGTTGCCAGCCTGAAGGCAACCATGATGAGACAGGCAGGAAAGTTTGTTTCCCGAATTGTTCGTAATGCAGATGAAGAAGGACTTGCCAAACTCTTTAAAACTATAGCCATGTTGACGAAGGAACCAGCAAAGAGTGGTTTGAAGAAGCTCGGGAGATTAGCTGAGGAAGGACATCCGATGCTCAAATCGTGGGTGAGGGTGTTCAGGAATGCGAGTCCCGCTTCGGTTGAAAAGATCATCAACAACCTGATAATAAATGAATGGGTTATAGGCGAGAAGGTCAGACAGGAGAAGATGCATGAACACAAAGTTGTTATACCGAAATTGGTGGTCATAAGTCCAACGTACGCATGCAACCTCAATTGTGTGGGATGCTACGCGGGTCTCTACGGAAGAAAGTATCAGCTCACAAAAGAAGAGATGGAAAGCATATTGAAGCAGGCCAACGAATTGGGTATATACTTCTTCGTCATAACCGGCGGTGAACCATTCATATGGCCCCATATGATGGAAATATTCGAGGAATTCATTGACAGCTATTTCCTCGTTTATACCAACGGTACATTGCTCAACGAAGAAAAGGTTAAGAAACTGGCCGAATTGGGTAATGTAACCCCGGCGGTGTCTGTGGAAGGATTTGAAAGGGAAACCGACTGGCGTAGAGGCCAGGGAGTATGGGCAAAGATACAGAAATCGTGGGAACTGATGAGGAAATATGGTGTAGTGTTTGGTACCTCCGTCACGGCCACGAAGATGAACCATGATGTAATCATGAAAGACGAATTCTGGAATTTCCTCCATGAAAGAGGAGTCGCGTATGTTTGGATCTTCCAGTTCATGCCTGTTGGTATGAATCCGTCCATGGACCTTGTACCCACTCCACAGCAGAGGTACGAGCGCTTCTTCAAAACGGAAGAACTCCGGCTCGGTGGAAAATTCGCGTTTGTCGCAGACTTCTGGAATCACGGCTTTCTGACAAACGGATGTCTCGCCGCCGGTGCCAAATACCTACATATAAATGCTAAAGGGTATGTTGAACCCTGTGTTTTCCAGCAATTCGCTGTGGATAACATTCGCGAAAAAACGCTACTCGAAATATTGAAATCACCATTCTTCACCGCTTACAAGAGAATGATTCCTTATTCTACAAATTTGTTCAGACCATGTCCTATAATAGATAATCCGAAGGTCTTTAGAGCCATGGTCAAGAAATTCAACGCCATACCGCAACATCCTGGTTCAGAAAGAGTGATAACGGAGCTAGCGGATGCGCTCGACAAAATGGCGGAAGAGTGGCGCAAATATGCTGACAAGCTCTGGTATGATATAGGCTACTCCGAAAAGTATCCGTCCAACAGGGGTGTCTACGACTATGAAGTAAGACTTAGAAGATACGCCAACAACGAAGAAAAACTAGCAGTGGAGAAAAAATCCTGAATTTCGGGGTTGATGTCATGTGAAAAAAAGCGTGGAAACTCGTGAAAAGATTTTAGAAGCGGCGAAAAAAGCGTTTGCTCAGAAAGGTTTCCACGGAGTGAGCATGGAGGAAATTGCCCGAAATGCTGGAGTTAAAAAAGCTTTGATCTACTACTACTTTCCCAGTAAAGAAGACCTGTTCTTCGAGGTGTGGCAGAGAAGTGTGGACGAGATGGAAGAATCGATCTTAAAACCTCTGGAAGGCGAAGGGAATTTCGCAAAGAAGCTAAAGGCATTGTTGAAATCCTACGTGGATTTTGTACGCAGCAGAAGTGACACCCTGAGACTTGTGGAACGCGAACGTCTCTACAGAGAAGAAGATGGTGGAATCTGGTCGAAGATAAGGAAGAGATATCAGGAACTTCTGGCAAAAGTGGCCGGGATGGTCGAGGAAGGTAAACGTGAAGCGGAGGTACCAGGTGATATAGATTCCATGGCCACAGCGCAATTCATTCTTGGAAGCCTGTCCACGGTGGATCAGACACATCTGGAGAACCTTCAGAAACTCATAATGCGTGGAGTTATAAGGATGAAAGAAAACGAGGGAGGATGATTCCTCCCTCGTTCTTTTATTCGGACAATATCGATTTTATTTTCTCCTCTACGTTGGATTTTTTACCAGGTAAACATCTGTCAGTTGGAGCCTCACCCTTAAGTACCGCTTTCGCATATCCTTCGCATCCGGGATATCCACAGGCACCACAGTTTACACCGGGCAGAATCTCCAGAAGTTTTTTCAAACGTGGGTCTTCCTGTACTTTGAATACCTCGGCAGAATATGCAAGAAACAAACCTGCTGCTAAACCTATAACTGACAGCACCAGTGTCGAGTAGAAAACCACCATATTTGTATATCCCTCCCTTCTTGCATCACTGATTTAAACCCTGGAAATAGGCATTTATCAATACAGGATCGGTTACCAGGTTTTCTATCTGTATTCTCGCATACTCATTTTTCAAACTGTTTTCAACGACAATCTCCTCTATTTTATATTCATGTCCTTCACGTCTGATGTAAAGGTTTATGATGGAATAATCCATACCTATTATTCTCATCACCCGGCGCGTTTTGGGATAGAAGATGAAAAGATACTCATCATTCTCCAATTCACGAGCTTCTATATCGAAGGCATTCTCGTCTGTCAAAGCGGTGAACATGCCAACAATATCGGGCATACCCAGCATGTACTCGTGTGCCGAAGGATAAATTTCCCTTCTATCTCCGTACCCTATAATGATTCTGTCAAGTTTACTGAAGTAAATGTACTCTATACCTTCGAGTATGGGAGGAGCATGAAAATACAACCGATAATCGGTCATATCGTTCACTGCAACATCGACAACCAATTTCGTATCCACATAATTGCCTTCTATATCTCTCACATGCAGAAAAACCTTTGCGGTGAAAGAATAACTCCTGAGTCCCACCAATTGCTGCTTGAAATCGCGTAA
>JAGGZV010000064.1 GCA_021161835.1 Thermotogae bacterium
CGTGTATAACTGTGTGAACATATATTCATACATTGATGGAAAGGCAAAGGAAATCGATCCTTTTGCTTTAACCTATGGGTTTCGACTTCTGAACGATTATTACATAAAGACTGAAGAGCGCATGTTTCCCGCCTTTCTTGTGGCACTGGCTCTGATACTGGCGCTGATGATACTCAACTTCCGGAATGTGAGCGATGTTGTGATCTCACTGTTAACGCTTTTCATAGCTGTGATCTGGACATTCGGAATGGCGGGACTCTTCGGCTGGAATACTGTAGAATTTTCATCCAATGGAATTCCAAATATCTCGAGTATGAGACATTTCGGCCTTCTTGCAGCTTTTTCCATTTTCTTGGTGTTCGTACTGAATTTAACTTTTGTGTCCACCCTCAGGGAGTTGCTCGATCTCCGGAAGCCGGGAGAGCAAAAATACCATATAAACGAAGAAAGCATGAAAGACACGTATCACCGATCACGGAGCTCCTCATGAATCTCACAAAGAAAAAGGGTCTGGCAGTGATGATCGCACTGGTGTTGGGTGTCATTGCATTGCTAGGTTGGACCTTCAGCCTTAGAATGAAGGTATCCTACGATCCGACGGGGGAACTTTCCAAAGAATTTGAAGTCACGAGAGCTTACGAGATCCTCAACAACAGGTTCGATATCGGCACGGAAAGTGTCTTCATACGAATAAACGGTGATTTAACGTCTCCAGAACTGTGGAAGGATGCACAGAAGACCATAGCAGAATGGCGACGACAGGTACGTTATACATCGCAACGGGGAACCGTGCATCGAATGGATTCTTAATATGGCCCGGTTCCTGGCATCGGAAGATATCGGTGTTGCACTGGCCTACACCGCGATCGATAGAGACAAAGACGGAAAAATTGACACCGGTGTTTTCGATAGGAAATGGTGAAAGCCGCCATAGTTGGTACAGGGATAGACCACCCATACCGAATCGCTGGGCACTCGAAAGGAAAAGCGGCAAGAATCCAGAAGAGTGTCACAGGGTTTCCATTTCGAGCACGGGAAGAGAAGTTCTGTATTCTGCCCTTACAACGCTCATAGCATTCGGGGTGTTCATATTGATACCGATTCCGGTGATCGTACAGTTTGCCGCAACGGTACTTCTCGGTCTGATCTACAGTCTGGTGGGTGCGGTGATAGCTTTACCAATATTCATCAGGCTGTTCTGGCATTCACACGAAGGATCGACGCAGAGTTAATTGCGGCAGAGGCATGCAGAAAGGAGACATGGTAAAATGTATCAAAAAGAAGTTTCAAGCGATGGAGGGGTCACATGGCCAGGATAACAGAGAAAGTAAATTATCTTGAAAGAATGATGGAACGGATAGCTTATAATCAGCAGAGTCTTCAGATGATTGTTGAACAGCTCTCAAACGAGATGAAAACATTCAAAGACGAAATGCTGGCGTTCAAGAATGAAATGAAAGCATTCAAAGACGAAATGAAGGTGTTCAAGGACGAAATGTTGGCGTTCAAAAATGAAATGAAGGCGTTCAAAGACGAAATGCTGGATTTCAAGGAATGGAGCAAAAGAAACATAGAGGAAATCAGGGCTGAAGTTAAAGAGATGCAGAGACAGTGGGGATACCTTGCCAACAGAATGGGAACGTTGGTGGAAGACGTGTTTGAACCTTCCATAGCTGAGACCATAGAGAAATATTTTGGGTGTAAGCCAGAGATAGTTATCCGGAATTACTATCAGCGATTTGATGGGTTCGGTTTGGAAATAGATATCCTGGCCTTGTGTGAAAATGAAAATATGGCTTTTGTGGTTGAGGTCAAAGCATCTCCTGACAAAGAGGAATACATCGATAGATTCGTTGAAAAGTTGAACATTATAAAAGAAAAACTGCGTCTTATTGAAGGGTATAAAGTGTACCCGATCTATGCAGGGTTAAGCATGAAGGAAGATACTGTAAGGAAACTCACAAAGAGAGGAATATACGCCATGATAGTTAAAGGCGATATACTGGAAATAGTCAATATGAATGAAGTTAGGCGAATTTAATCAGAGGATCTTCCACAGACTCATGGTTAAAGCGGAAAAAATGGGCACGGAAACGTTGTCATCTATCGATAAAGGCAGGATTTCACATATAGTGGCGGTTACGGCCCCTACGAACCCTTCGTGGAAGCTCATCAGGTTCATTATGTAGGCTATGTAAGCCATGTAGATGGACACTACCAGGTGTGCCAGCGAACCTTCGAGCGTCTTTTCGAAGAACTTCTTTTTACCGAATGACATTCCGATCACCTTTGCCGAGAGATCACCCAGTATCAAGAAGCAACTGGAAACAACGGCGATGTTCTTTTCGAAGAGCAGAAAGGTAAGGAGGACCCCAAGGAGAAAGAGGGTCATTGAAGAGATCTTTTTTCGCTCCACTTCCTTGAACAGCTTGAAATTCATTTCTTCGTGGAAAAAGCTGCCGACTCTTCTACTCATAAGGCGTATCACATCCATCAGGAAGAAGATACCCAACACGATGCCTGTGAGTAAAAGGAAGGAATTCTTGCCCATGTTGAAACCAAGAAATATCAAAAGTATGGAAACAGGCCTTATCAGTATTCTCCACTTCCTCACATCGCCGCTGAATTGGATCAGCTTGCGTTCAACGATGTTTTTGAGATTTATGTAAAGCAGTATCCCTATCAGAACCTCTGCAAACCAGATTTTCACACCCATCCTCAACCAGAGGACAACCTCCAGCGCGGGTAACACGAAGATACCCACCACATCACCTTTTCTGGATATCCAGAAAATCGTCAAAACCATGGACAACAGGATCAATAGATCGGGGAGCAGCATCTTCATTGGAAGTTTCAACCAGGTGTGCCATAAAAAGAAAAGGAGCAATCCAACGGTTGTCGCTGCACCCTTTCCACCACGGAATTGAAGGTAGAAGGGATAAACGTGTCCAACCACCGCACAGAGCCCACTCAAATAGGAAGCCCAGTCGAGATAACCCATTGCTCTGGATATCTGAACCGCCAGTATACCCTTGGTGGTATCGTAGAACGCCGTTACGACCGCCGGCCACAACCCTGCAACTCTGAAAACGTTGGTGGTACCAGCATGGAATGTTCCCACACTTCGAATGTCGATACCCAGAATCAACCTCGTCAAGAAATATGCTGGAAGCATGCTTCCCAGCAAATAACCTATCATCGAAGGTACAAAAATCGACATGATAACAACTCCCTCGGCCTTATCTCCCCTCACTCATGGCAGGTGCGGAACGAATTTCAGAATCTGAAAGACACACCAACATAAGGCACATAGAACCAGAATAGGCCTATATCGATACCGGAGAAGCTCACCCCGACTTCCACATATGGAATGAATACTAAAATCGTGCCAATTTCACCATAGAACATACCGAAATAGGTTCTGTAGAATGCACCCAATGTCGGTA
>JAGGZV010000100.1 GCA_021161835.1 Thermotogae bacterium
ACCCTGTACATATCCAGAAATCCTATCTGTCTCCGGAGGAATGCTTCAACGGCTATATCGTCGGCAACGCAGTAAGCTATCTTTAGAGAAGAAGGCTCATTCAGTATGTCCTTTGCAAGAGCAAAAGCCGGATATTTCTTCATATCCACAGGTTCAAAACGCACATCCAGAATATCCGCCCGCGGAGTCCTGGCTTTCCACAATCTTCGCGGATGGGTGAGCGAGTAAGCTATCGGAACACGCATATCGGGAAAACCCGCGTGCATCTTCAAAACTCCATCGTCGAATAACACCATCGCATGCACAAAACTATCCCTGCATATGACGCATCCCAGCTGGTCAGGGTTCAAATCGAAAAGGAACATGGCTTCGAAAAGTTCCAACCCCTTGTTCACCATCGTTGCCGAATCTACCGTTATCTTCTTTCCCATACGCCATGTTGGATGGGCAAGCACATCTTCCAGCGTAACTTCTCCCAATCTCTCCAGGGGAACATCCCGTAATGCCCCACCCGAAGAGGTTAGAATCACTTTAGACGGCCGGGATTCACCCAGCAGCAGTTGGAATACAGCGGAATGTTCGCTATCCACGGGGATGAGTTCCACACCTGAATCTTTGAATCGGCGCTTGAGGAAATCGCCACCCAGCACCAGAGCCTCCTTGTTTGCCTGACACACCCTCCTGGCCGTTGAATCCAGCACTTTCAATGTTATATCCAAACCGCTCCGCCCTGCAACAGCCACCATTACAACATCAGGTTGTGTGGCTTCGAGTAACTCCTCAATGGCCACCGAACCGTGGAATATCTTTACACCGGTTCCCACAAACCTCAGATCCTTGACTACTTCTGGATTGGTGAAAGCAACATGCCGCACACCATGAAATTCGATTATTCTCATCGCATCCTCAACGTTTCTATGCGCCGAGATACCCACCAGTTCAAATCCCTCAAGCTGTGAAATCACCTCGATCGTTTGCTTCCCTATCGATCCTGTCGCTCCCAGAATCACCACTTTCTTCATACAACAACCTCCTGCGTTTAATATATACACGCAAAGCCATTCCCATTAGAAGCAAGGCACTCACCACCCACAGCCCCCATCTTACGATCCATCCCAGAGATACCAGAAATCGCACTTTGAACAACCATGTGGAATGGACAGATTCGAAATCTACTTTCTTCAACCTTTCCAGAGCTTTCCTGAAATCACCTGTTTTGGCGAAGTATTTGAGTAATGTGCCGAACTCGTCATGGAAGCCGTAAACTCCATCAAGCATGAAGAAAAAATCGGTGATATAAAAATAGTATGATCCCAGCAATTTTCTGTCTTCGGGATAGTACTCATACGAAAGCGGATCAACAACAGGTGTTTTTCCGGCGAAAACGATCGCATGACTTTGGCGCGTTTCCAGCGCTTCAAACCAGTTAGCCAACCCTTCGTGAACCCAAAGAGGTACACGAATACCTTTCGACCTCGCCCATGCATCCAGATAGAGATGCATCAATTCATGACGCAGTGTTTCATATAGCGTTGTAGAATCACTTATGTGTATCTCATAAAACCTCCCTTTCGCTCTCATCCAACCACGTCGTTCGATGCCGGTTTTTTTCTCCACCTTCAGTAGTACATTCACATCGGGTTCCGAACCGAAAAGTTCATTCAATTCTTCCACCACCTGACTAAACCAAACTTTCAGATTGTCTGTGGGTATACGATTGTCGTACTGTAATACGAGGTGAACGGCCCGGACGCAGGAAAACAAAAGGAGCATGAAACATAGAAACAATGCTACATTCTTCATTTTCCTTCCTTCTCCGCTATATCCTCTGCACTTATACCATAGGCTTCCTTCTCTGGATTGCCAAGCGGCTCAACGTGCACCACCACATCTATCACTGCGGGATTCGCCCTCTTTATACTTCGTTCTACTTTGCGCGCAAGCATGTGTGCTTCCTCCACGGAGATATCCGGATCAACCTCCACATCCAAATCCACGAAGAAGACGTTACCGGATTTTCTCGCACGTACCTTATGGGGATTGTGGACACCTTTGACTCTATTGACAGCTTCAAGTATCCTCTCGTATATGTCACAGTCTTTCTTCACCCCATCCATCAATTCGAAACTTGTTTCGTACACTATTTTTATCGCTGACCAGACTATCAACGCGGAGATGAACAGCGCCATTATTGTATCCACGTAACTCACATCGAAAAGAATGTAGAAGATCAAACCAGCAAGAACGCTGGAGGATATCAATATATCGTTTCGCATGTTCACAGCATCAGCTATGAGCACCGAACTTCTTTCCCTCTTTCCCACTTTGTACTCATAGGTGAATATTCCAAGCTTTCCTACAACCGATATAGCAGCTATGACAATGGCGGGTAAACCGAATATGTGATGCACCTCGCCCCTCACCAATCTTCCCACAGCGTTGAGAAATATACCCAGCCCCGATGCGAACATCACAAGTGCAACCACGTTGGAAGCAAGCGCCTCTATCTTCACATGACCATACGGATGCTCCCTGTCAGGAGGACTTTCAGAGATCCTGCTGGCCAGATAGGTTATCAACGAAGTGAGTATGTCGGTGGCCGTATCCACACCATCGGCCAGGAGTGCCATGCTGTTGGTGAAAAGGGCTGTCACTATCTTCAAAGCTGCCAGGATAGAATTGCACACAAGGGCAACGAAGGAAGCACGTTTTGTGGCCTTACCTCTTTCACTCGATTTCATGTGCCTCCACCACCTGGAAAGTTCGTAACTTCCTGTTGGATGACTTCATCCACTGAACGTATATTGGAACAGCGAATTCACGCGCGAGTCTGCATCTTTCCACCATTTTCCTGCTTTCAGGATCGTTGTATAGACCGGGATTAGCCATGATCTTCAAATTCAAAGGTCTTTCCACGATCCTCACCTCATCCACCGCATGTAAAGCAGAAATC
>JAGGZV010000074.1 GCA_021161835.1 Thermotogae bacterium
AAATCGGCGTCGAATGGTTCGTATATCGGGGCTATCTGGTGAACGATATCAACTCCGAGGCTCTTTACCTTTACAATTCTTCCCCCACAACGTTTGACAGACTTCAGCATGGTGACCTCATATTTTTCGATATGGATGGGGACGATCACATAGACCATGTAGCCATATTCGATCGCATAAAAGACGACAACATTTGGATATGGGATGCCACAACGAATCCCGATGGTGTGGAAATAAACGCGGTTTCGCATAGAACATTGCATGATATGTGGGATAAAAATCCATTCTTTGCAAAGCCTTTGAAGGTGGTATAATGATCAAACGCCTTTTCACGATGCGATCATCACCCTTCAACGAATTTCAGCATCTTTTCATATGAATGGGACGCCAGTTTGCCCGGGTTCCATTTCCAGTACTTTGCATTGAAAAGTTCGATGGAAACAGGACCATCGTACTCTATTTCTTTTAAAATCGAGAAGAAATCTTTTAAGGGTAGCACGCCATCACCTGGCATAATGCGATCTTCATCACGAGGTTCCCGAGCCACGATCCTCGGAAGATCGTTGATATGGATCATGTAAATTTTTTCTAGAGGTATTTTTCTGAGTTCTTGTAAATCTGAACCACCAACAAAGAAATGGAAGGTATCTATCACTAACCCGACATTTTCTGCGGATACTTCCCGCACTATACGCCAAGCAAGAGAAAGGTTGTTAACGGAACAACTTTTGAATCCCAGGAATTCGAATCCTATTTTCACACCCCACTTTGCGGCTATTCGCGAGATCTCTTTCATGACATCAACACTTTCTCTTACTATTTGCTTCTCTGACATTGGAAATGCCAGAAAACTTGGAACAACTATCAATGTACTGGCTTCCATTTCTTTCACCAATTTGCACATTTCCTCACATTCGCGAAACTTCTCTTCACGATTTTCAGCAAGCGTCGCATCTTCCAATGAATTTATGGTAATCGGTTCGACACCATGTTTTCTAAAAAATTCCTTGATTTCATAAATCGGTGTCTTCTGTAATGCATCATACAGCTTCGTTTTCCATATCTCCAGATATTTAAAACCCGCCTGTGCCACCGACACAACGTCAGTGAAAAGGTCATCCTTCATGGAAGTAGCCCCGTTAAAGCACATCTGCATGATCGCATCATTCCTTTCTTAAAGATTTTCGTGATACTGTACCATATCGAATGGTATCGATCACATCTTCTGGAGTTACTTCAGTCTTCATGAATTCAGCGATTTTCTTTGCCCTGTCCAGAACAACAAGTCTATCTGCCACATCGTAAACATGGTATATGTTGTGAGTAACGAATATAACGGATGTTCCTTGCTTTTTTATCTCTCTAACAAAATCCAGTACAGTGTCAACTTCTTTTATAGAAAGGTGATTGGTTGGTTCATCCAATATAACAAGTCTGGCTTTAAAGTACATAGCACGTCCGATACTTATTGCCTGACGTTGCCCTCCTGAAAGTGTGGCAGCTAGTGCATCTTCTGATCGCAACTGTATTCCCACCTTCTTCACCATTTTGAGGCTTTCTTCTCTCATTTTCTTCAAATCAAGGAATTTAAAAGGCCCCCATTTCCTCACTATTTCCCTGCCAATGAAAAAATTACGTGCTATATCTAAAGTATCGACTACTCCCCCGTATTGATGCACTGCTTCTATACCGGCATTTCGAGCCTCTGTCGGACTTTCAAAGGCAACTTTTTTACCATCTAAAAGTATCTCCCCCTCATCCGGTTGGTAGACACCTGTTAATATTTTCACTAAAGTGGATTTGCCAGCTCCATTGTCACCAACGAGTCCAACCACTTCCCCATGCCCTACATCGAAATCCACACCATCTAAAGCCACAACGGCCCCAAATTTTTTTCGAATACCTTTCATGATGATTAGTTTCTCCTTTTCCACATCATCACCCCCGCATCAACTTGATGACATGAGCTTTCTGACTACCGTTAAATTTATTACTGATGCAACAACAAGGATAATGCCCAGAAACGCTACATACCAATAGGAAGGGGCTCCAGATAAAAGCAACCCGCTTCGTAAACTTGCTATTAAAATCGCGCCCATTGTTGAACCCACTACGGAACCATATCCACCTGTCAATAGTGTTCCCCCCATAACTGCAGCTGCTATGGCTTCTAACTCCATCAATTCTCCATGTGTCGCAGATGCCACTCGCAGACGCGATATAGAAATCAATCCAGCTAGTGAGGCAAGTGTAGAACTTATCATAAAAGCTACGACTCTTATCTTATCAACTTTCACTCCCAGCGTTCTAGCTGTCTCTATATTTCCACCAGTAGCGAGGAGGCGGTTACCGAAAGGAGTACGGGTAAGAACTACAGTGAAAATGAAAGCTACTAAGATTAGCCATAAGGGATCCAAAATATCAGAACCCAGAATTTTTGTAAAAAAACTCGCTTTTACCGATTGGGTAAAACCACCTGTTACAAAGTATATTATCCCTCTCAATGTCATCATTGAACCCAATGTAACTATTAATGAAGGAACTCGAGTTTTAACTCTAATGTAACCGTTCGCAAATCCTATCCCCATACCCAAAACCAGAACCACAATTGCCGCCAAGCCTGGTGATAGCATTTTGTACATCTTTGCAAACATTAAAGCCGAAAATCCGTATATAGAACCTACTGAAAGATCTATTTCTGCAGCTACCAAGACATGTGTTACACCTATTGCTACTATGCCTAACTCCACGCTTACAGCGAAGACCGTTTTTAAAACACCTATTGAAAGGAATGCTCCTTTAGACATCACACCGAATAAAGCGAATACAATTATCAGACTTGTTATTACTCCTATTTCAGGCTTCTTCATCAGTTTTCTAATCACTTCCATCCCTCCTGAATAGTAAGAGAGGGGGATAGCCCCCCTCTCCTTTTGACTAATTCATTCCCAACTTCCTAATTCGTTATACAGGTCTTCACCAAACACTTTTATGACTTTCTCGCGCCATTCATCTGCGTTATTTTTGTTAATGATGACCGGACCAGTGAGTATCTTGGGTGGAGGAGTGTAGCCATATTCGTTGTATATATATAGCCACATTACTGGTAGCCATCCTTGCAAATAAAATTGTTGGCTATGCGTTGCTACGACTTTTCCTAACCTTATGCCTTCAATCGCTAATGGACTTTCATCGACTGTGAAAACTTTTATGTCGTTTCTTCCCATTTGCTCGTTTACTCTTACGATATAAGGAGTGGCAAGGAGCGTAACCAACCAGATGGCATCGGTATCAGGATGACGCGTAAGGTAAGCCTGCCATGTTTGAGTTATTTTCGCCGGATCATCGGTCAGCGCTATTTTGTCCACTTTTATACCAAGTGGTTGTAAGATGTCTATCATGCCTTGAGCTCTCATTTCGGCACCAACGTGTCCCACATGAGCAAGTCCTATTGCGACTCTTCTGGGCTTCGCTGGTTTGAAAGTTCTTAGAAGCTCTTTTGCCATTTCCACACCTGTAAGGTACTCATCACCGCCCACATAAGTAAGATACGGTATCCTTTCATCATCTGGTCGCGGATCTGGGATGTTGGAAGCAATAACTGGTATACCTTTTGCTATGGCTTCTCGTAAGGGTTCATCAAGAGCATAAGGGTCAGTTATAGGAACGATTAAACCGTCAGGATTAGCAGCTATAGCTGTTTTTAATAAATCGACTTGTGCCTTGATACTGAAAGTCCGTGGAGCAAAGTATCGAACTTCCACAGGTAAGATCTTTTCGATGTCCTCAATGGATTTTGTCAACCATTTCATATTCGGATCAGTGGGACCAATGTGGGAGATGAAATAGAAGGTGTACTTGGCTCCAAAACCCATCACAATCAACACGCCTACTAGTAGCATAAAAACCAACTTTCTCATGGACCTTCACCTCCTGTTTTTTTATAGAAGCCCATGATTCTCACGCCGTGAGACGCCTTACCACAGTAGGTACAAATTTCACATGTTCTATGGGGGCATCCGGGTTGCGAATACGTTTTAACGCTATTTCAGCGGCTTTGGCACCTATCTCTTCCACAGGTTGCTTTATTGTGGTCAATCCACCTTCCCTGGCCCAGTATTGATCGTCAAAACCCACAAGAAAGAAATCCTTCCCAGGCTTTTTACCAAGTGTTGAAGCTATTTGAAGCACAATGAGAGCATAGTTGTCCGTCAAGGCAAAGATAGCAGGTCTGTCATATTTCGTGAGTATTTCGAAAACCTTATCATGTGGAGGACCAGTGAAGAGGTCAGCGTAAATTATATGATCGTCAGGAAAATCGTACCCTGCCTCCAGAAGAACTTTTTTGAAACCATTGAAACGTTCCCACAAGTGCTTGTCGGCTATCATGGGATTAGTTTCGTAAGACTGTATCGCGAAAAACTCATTAGGCTGGTGCTCCAACAACAACTCAGCGGCTTTCCTCCCGCCATATTCATTGTCAACATTTATGCAATCGTAATCCTCATGTACCCACTCGATCAATATAAGAGGTTGTGCAAAATCAGGACGTTTACCAAATGTGGTATCCAAAGGGACGGTTGCCACGACAACCGCATCTACTTCTTTCAACAATTGCTTATCACTTCTCAACTTTTTTAGTCTATTATCTGAGATCAATGGATATACAACTGTTTGATAATCATAACCGTCTAAAGTCAGATCAAAACTCTTCAAAAGTCGCCAATGGAACTCATTTCTCATTTCCGGAAAAATGAACATTACTCTGTTGGTCTTACCACCTGCAAGCATACGTGCATGAGGATTAGGACGATACCCAAGTTCATTTATCACCTTCAGGACTCTTTCGCGAGTTTCTTTGCTCACACTCCCACCATTCAAAACTCTGGAAACGGTACCAACACCTACACACGCTTGTTGAGCTATATCGCGAATAGTTACCTTCTTCGCCATATCAACAACCTCCTGTATTGGAACCGTTTCCATTCTAATACCAGTAAACAGAAAAAAGCAAACCCGAAAAATGGTAATAACGCGCAAATAAATCCGATTATCTGGAATTATCATCGTCGTTCTTGATATTTGACAGTTTTTCGTCGCTTTTCGAGTTCTTCGAATTCCATGTGCAGGAGTGAGCAATCGTCAATGCCAGATGTTAGAATTGGAGTATAAAAAGCGCATGTTGCAGGGAGGGGGAAAAATGCATAAACTGGATGAAATCCTGAGGGAAATCAAGAGCAGGAAGCGGAAGACGGTTGTCCTGGCGGGGGCACATGATGTTGAAGGTTTGAAAGCCTTGAAGAAAGCTATGGAGGAAAACTTGGTGGATGCTATCCTTGTAGGACCCAAGGAAGGAGAAAGCAGCGCTAGAGAATTGAAACTGGAAGCAGAGTATTTCAAAGTCGAAGACCCTGAAAAAATCGCTGATCTCACCGTTAAACTGGTAAGAGAGGGTAAAGCGCAGATTCTCATGAAGGGACTTATAAAAACTTCCGTTCTGTTGAAAGCGGTCTTAGACAAGGAAACAGGTTTGAGAACAGGCGAAGTGCTCAGTCATGTCGCCGTCGTGGAAGCGCCCGCCCTGGACAGGTTGATACTTGTCACAGATGGAGGAATGATCATAAAACCCACGCTTGAACAGAAAGTGAGCATAATAAAAAACGCTGTAAAAGTAGCGAAGATGATCGGTATTGAAATGCCGCGTGTTGCTTGCATCGCTGCTGTTGAAACAGTAAATCCAGATATGCCCGAAACAATGGAAGCTGCTATACTTGCAAAAATGAATCAGAGGGGACAAATAAAAGATTGTATAGTGGATGGTCCTCTTGGTCTGGATAATGCAATAAACATGATGGCAGCTAAAGTCAAAAAAGTTGAAGGTGAGGTAGCAGGTAGGGCAGACATTCTGCTTGTTCCTGACATACATAGCGGTAATTTTCTGGGAAAGGCTGCAGTGTACCTGGCAGGCGGCAGAATAGCTGGCGTAGTTGTCGGAGCTAGAGCACCAATAGTAATAGTATCACGTGCCGATAGCGCGGATTCCAAACTGTGTTCGCTGGGACTTGCCTCACTGCTTGCGTGAACATGAAAGGGGGACAGGAGCATGCACAAACTGGCTGTTGTAGCCATAGGGGGCAATGCTGTTAATAGACCATCGGAACCGCCCACAGCGGAGAACATGTTGAAACATTTGAGAGAAACGATGAAATACCTGGTGGATCTTGCCGAAGAGTACGATCTCATAATAACACATGGTAATGGACCTCAGGTGGGAAATTTGTTAATTCAACAGGATATGGCAAAAGATGTGGTTCCACCGTTTCCCATAGACGTAAATGACGCACAAACGCAGGGTAGTCTTGGATATATGATAGTGCAGAGTTTGCACAATACTTTAATAGAAAAAGGTATGAAAAAGAAAATATGTGCAATGATAACACAGATAGTCGTGGATGAAAACGATCCTGCTTTCGAAAATCCTACCAAACCAATAGGACCGTTTTATAATGAGGAGGAAGCTAAAAGATTGGCATGTGAAAAAGGTTGGGTTGTTGTGGAAGACGCCGGACGTGGATGGAGGAGGGTGGTGCCTTCACCGAAACCACTGGATGTCATCGAGCTGGATGCAATAGAATATCTGGTGAGAAGTGGAGCAATAGTGGTAGCAGCAGGTGGAGGAGGAATACCGGTTGTGAAGGACGCAAAAGGACATCTCAAAGGTGTTGAAGCTGTTATAGACAAAGATAGAGCATCGTCACTTCTGGCAAGACTACTCAAAGCAGATCTCTTTTTGATCCTTACTGGTGTTGAGAAAGTATACCTGAATTACAAGAAACCCGGCCAGAAACCCATAGATGTTATGACAGTGGAAGAGGCAAAGAAATACCTGCGAGAGGGACACTTTCACAAAGGTAGCATGTTACCTAAAGTAGAAGCAGGTATAGATTTCGTTGAAGAAGTGGGTAACACCTTCATAATAACCAGCATGGAGAAGATAAAGGAAGCTCTGGGAGGGAGGACGGGAACGCGAATAGTGCAGTAGGAGGTGATGGTACTTTGAAAAAGATCCATTTAATAACCCTGTTTTTAATCGTTTTTACTGTTCCGGGAATTTCCACAGATCTTGGTCTTCAGTTAGTACCCCAGAACGTGGAGTTTCTTTTGATCTTAAAAGACAACGCCACCAATTACGAGCTGCTCAAGTCGGTACCACTTGCACGTATGTTGCTGGAAGATCTCGGTATGGAACTCTTCGTCCAGCAGCAACTGGAAATTTACAAATATTCGCAGGGTATAGATGTGGACAGTTTCTATAAACTTTTCTCAAAAAACATTCTGATTTACAGAAGCCCCACGGAGGAAGTCTTGATATTTGGGCCGTTTGAAGATCCAGAAAAGATTGCGCAGGCGGTGAAAGATGTTCTCGAACAGTTCGATGTGGAAGCAGAGTTTGAGCTGGTCGACAACTTTCTGGTATTCAGCTCCTCCCGGTATTCCAAACCCGAAGCTCCTGTAAACTTGCCGCAGGAAGTTAAAGAACTCCTTACACAGAAAAACTGGATGGTATGGTACATGGCAAATGGAGCACTTGGAAAAGCATGGGGAAGTTTGAAGATTTCCGATGATATAGTGATTGGAGAAGGCATTGCAAACATAGAAAATCAGGATATTCTCGAAAAGCTCAGAACGGCCAGAGATGTGGAAGAATTCGCCAACATCAAAGTTTTCAAAGACATCGTTTTCTGTTCCACCGTTCCGGATGTGATCCTGGAGATGGGTGACATTCTACCTTTACCTGAAAACGTTGAGGAGAAGGAACTAAAAAAGCTCAAAGAGTTGAACCAGTACTTTAAAGAATCCGTCGGGAGATACTCCTACGCTTCCCTCGAAATGAATGTGGAGTACACCGAAGAAGGCGAGCAAGTTATCAAGATGCAGGGATGTGCGTTCATAGATGCGAAAATGGATGAAAATAAAATGAAAGAATTGTTGGAAAAAAGAGGTGGTAAAATTATCGCGAAGTATCAGGGTAAAGACGTGTACCTTGTGGGTGAGAAAGAGGAGAAAAGTTACGTGATGTATGACGCTGAAAAATCCCAGCTCATCATCTCTCTGTCTCCTTTCGATGAAACATTTGCAACTCTCGAGGTTTCCCAGATGAAACTGGGGGATGCCATGAAACTTCTGTCTGTGGAAGGTAAGGAATTTTCCCTGGTGTACATAAACTTCCAGGATCTTATGGAAAAATTCCTGGGTTATTCAGAAGAATCGTATTTCATTCTGAAGGGTTATCAACTTGAAGATGGAAAAGTGCGGATGAAATTCATACTCAAGTAAAGGAGGGATAATGTGTCGAAGAAATACGTATATTTCTTCGCAAACGGCAAAGCAGACGGAAACGCCAAGATGAAAGACATACTTGGCGGTAAAGGCGCCAACCTGGCGGAGATGACCAATATCGGTGTCCCCGTTCCTCCAGGTTTCACCATTTCGGCTGAAGTCTGCGATTATTACTACAAGCACGATAGAACATATCCAGAAGGCCTGAAAGATGAAGTCAACAACGCTATGAAACGGCTGGAAGAGGTGACAGGTAAGAAGTTCGGAGATGTTGAAAGCCCATTGCTGGTTTCCGTCCGTTCCGGTGCGGCAATATCCATGCCCGGAATGATGGATACCATACTCAACCTCGGTTTGAACGATGAAACGGTTAAAGGGCTGGAAAAAGCTACCAACAACCTCAGATTTGCTTATGACGCTTACAGAAGGTTTATACAGATGTTCGGTGACGTTGTTCTGAAGATACCGCACGATGAATTCGAAGAGATACTGGATGAAGCCAAGAAAAAGAAAGGTGTGAAGCTCGATACAGAGCTCGATGCCGATGACCTCAAAGAGATCGTGGAAGAATACAAGAAATTGTACCGGAAGCATGGTAAAGAATTTCCACAGGATCCATGGGATCAGCTCTGGAAAGCTATAGATGCCGTTTTTGGAAGCTGGATGAACGAAAGGGCGATAAAATATCGAGAAATTCATGGAATAAAGGAAGGCGATCTGCTGGGGACAGCCGTTAACATCGTTGCCATGGTGTTTGGAAACATGGGTGAAGACAGTGGAACGGGTGTTGCCTTCACGAGGAATCCATCCACAGGTGAGAAAAAGTACTACGGTGAATTCCTCCCCAATGCACAGGGAGAGGATGTCGTGGCAGGTATAAGAACACCTCTTCCTCTGGACGAACTGAGGAATAGAATGCCAGACGTTTACGAACAGCTCGTACAGGTTTTTGAAACACTGGAAAAACACTACAAAGATATGCAGGACGTGGAATTTACCATTGAGAAGAAAAAGCTCTATCTCCTGCAGACAAGAACAGGCAAGAGAACAGCTCAAGCAGCCGTAAGGATAGCGGTGGACATGGTAAACGAGGGAATAATAACCAAGGAAGAAGCGGTGATGAGAGTAACACCGGAGCAGGTGGAACAACTCCTGCACCCGACATTCGATCCAGCAGAACGCGCGAAGGCAAAGGTTATAGCAAAAGGGTTGCCAGCATCTCCCGGTGCAGCAACGGGTAGGGTGTTCTTCGATCCCAAAACTGCCGAAGAGGAAGCACAGAATGCTCCCGTTCTTCTTGTAAGACCGGAAACGTCACCGGAGGATATAGGTGGTATGGCAGCCGCCCAGGGTATATTGACAGCCCGTGGCGGTATGACTTCGCACGCAGCCGTTGTTGCACGCGGAATGGGGAAGCCCTGCGTGGTTGGATGTGAGGAGATAGGCATAGATGAAGAAGCCAAACTCTTCCGCGTTGGCGATGTGGAAGTGAAAGAAGGAGAATGGGTCTCAATAGATGGATCAACAGGCGAAGTGATGCTCGGTAAGATCCCGACCATCGTTCCCAGGGGACTTGAAGGTCCCATAGCTACCCTGCTTCAGTGGGCTGACGAAATCAGAAAGCTGGGAGTGCGTGCCAATGCCGATATACCACGAGATGCAGAAGCGGCCAGGAACTTCGGAGCCGAAGGGATAGGACTGTGTCGTACCGAACACATGTTCTTCGAGAAAGACAGAATTCCTGTGGTCAGAAGAATGATCGTTGCGAAAACTGTGGAACAGCGACAGAAAGCGCTGGATGAACTCCTGCCCATGCAGAAAGAAGATTTCAAGGGACTCTTCAGAGTGATGAAGGGTTATCCCGTCACCATCAGATTGTTGGATCCACCTCTTCACGAATTCCTCCCACAGGAAGACGAACAGATAAAAGAAGTGGCAGAACAGATGGGAATATCCTTCGAAGAGCTGAAACAAATAGTCGAAGATCTCAAGGAATTCAACCCGATGCTTGGACACAGGGGATGCAGATTGGCAATAACGTATCCTGAAATAGCGGTCATGCAGACCAAAGCGATAATAGGTGCAGCTATAGAGCTGAAGAAAGAAGAAAATATAGAAGTCATACCCGAGATCATGATACCGCTGGTCGGCCATATAAACGAGATAAGGTATCTGAAGCAGTTCATAAAAGAGACGGCAGACAAGATGATAGAAGAGAGTGGCGTGGATCTCAAGTACACAATAGGTACGATGATAGAGGTACCCAGGGCTGCTATCACAGCCGACGAAATAGCCAAGGAAGCAGAGTTCTTCTCCTTTGGAACCAACGATCTTACACAGATGACGTTCGGCTTCAGTAGAGATGACGCCGGGAAATTCCTGAAAGAATATGTGGAGAAAGAAATACTCGAGGTGGACCCATTCAGAATACTCGATAGAACAGGGGTCGGAAAACTCGTTGAAATGGGAACCAAGCTCGGTAGATCCACACGTCCAAACCTCAAAGTTGGTATCTGTGGTGAACATGGTGGAGAACCTTCGTCCATAGAGTTCTGTCACATGGTTGGACTCGACTACGTGAGCTGCTCTCCCTACAGGGTACCAGTTGCAAGGCTGGCTGCAGCACAGGCTGCAGTGAAGCACGGATGAAATTGCAGGTAGATTAAAAAGCGGGGCTTAAAGCCCCGCTTTTTCACAGTTTAGAATATCCAAGAACCGTAAGAACCATGGCCATTATAGCTTCGAACACTTCCGCATAATCGTCGTGTATGAATTTCACCCTGTGTCCGTCCACACGTTTGAAGCCGGGAAGCAATTCAGCGATGTCGGCGTACGATGTGCGGGTTAAAGTGATATCCAGCTCGATGGGTTTTTCCACCTCGTACCTCGCCAGTTTATCCCTTTCCAGTTCCAGAGCTTTTTTCACTCCATCTTTTATCTCCCTTTCGACCAATTTCATGGGTTTCATCTTGGCAGCGTGTCTGCTGAGTCCCCATTTAGTGGAAACATAGACGTACTGGCCTTTGAGAAGCTTCTCCAGCTGCTGCTTGAGAGCTTCATCACCCAGCACAAATGCCATGGGTACTCCATGGACGTTCCACGCGTATCCTAGATTCAACGTGCATTCGCTCATGGCAACCCCGTTTATTTTCAGCGACATGATCACACTTCCCGAGTAAGTGTGGTCCATGACACCATGGACAGCACCCGAACCAGCATGATATCCTATAAAGAGCACCCTGTCATAGCCTGAATCCATGGCGGGCATCATATAAAATGCACGCGGGAAACCGCTGATCAGATATATCCTGTCGTCCATCTGGGTGATGTCATAGGGAATGTTCTCACCGGATGCATGGGAATCAGCTATGAGTATCTCTTCGATCTCATCGTTTTTGGAACTTTCCTTGATAGCTTCCACCAACCATTTGATGTGTAATTTAACGAGATCCCTGGCGTATTTCCTGTCCTTTTCATCCACCTGCTGCCAGGAACTTATACCCGCCAAACCTTCCATATCGAAAGAAACATACAATTTCACCTGCACCACCTCCCTTGAATCTCACAACACAGTATACTACATAACACCATCTCGACGCCGCTTTCCACAGGACGAGTATGAGACGGATCTGCGGGTGTAAAATTAAAGCAGAATATAACATGGAGGGTTCGAGGAGATCGAGCCTGGGAAAGTGTATTTTGGTGTAAAATGAAGTATAACATAGTTTTCATGTGGAGGTGAGTGAAGTGAAGATACTCCTGATAAATCCCATGAATCGGGGTTACTACTATAGATTGGGAGCAGTGTATCCGCCCCTGGGATTGGCCTACATAAGTGCTGCGCTGAAACGTGAGGGACACAATGTGAGAATCGTGGATATGAATGTTGAAAGATTTGATTACGTTAATTTCGATTACATGGAATACGATCTTGTAGGTATCTCAACTGACACGCCAAGATTTCCCCTGGCTCGTAATATAGCACAGAAAGTGAAGGAGAAAGGAATCACGGTGGTACTTGGAGGACCACATGCCAGTGCCGAAGTTTCCGATATCCTGAAGAAAGGGATAGCAGACTACGTGATCCTCGGTGAGGGAGAAAGAGCTTTTCCCAAATTGGTTGAAGCGCTTGAAAATGGAGAAAGGCATCCTGAAATTCCTGGCCTTGCCTATCTGGTTGGTGACACATTAAAGGAATATCCCAAGAAGTTTATAGAGAATCTGGATGAAATACCATTCCCGGATAGAGAAGGACTTAACATGACCAGATACAGAAACAAATTCGATGGAAAGCCTGCGACGAGCATTATAACCTCGCGAGGTTGCCCTTTCAACTGCGAATTTTGCTCAGCTTCCCAATTCATGGGATTTCTCTGGAGAAAAAGGAGCGTGCCCAACGTCATGGCAGAAGTGAAGCTCCTCGTGAAAAAATACGGATACGGTTCGTTGATATTTTTCGATGATAACTTCACGTTGGATCCGAAAAGGGTTATCGAAATATCGGAAGAAATACTGAAAAATGATCTGAAAATAAGCTGGTGGGCCTTTTCACGAGCAGATGAACTCCTGGAACATGAGGACATGGTTGAGGCCATGACGAAAGCCGGATGTAAAATGCTATTCATAGGCTTCGAAAGCGCCAGTGACACGGTTTTGGAAGAATACAACAAAAAACTCCGGAGTTCCATAGCGTTCGATGTTGTGAAACTGCTGAAAAAGTACAGGATAGATGTATTCGCAAGTTTCATACTCGGAGCTCTGAGCGATACAAGAGAAACCATAGAAAAAACCATCAGATTCGCGAAGAAACTGGCGAAACTGGGTGCAAGTATTGTGCAATTTTCCATCTTGACTCCTTACCCGGGAACGAGGTTGTTCGAGAAGCTACGCCGCGTTCTGATAACCAGAGATTATGAAAAATACGATGGCACACATTTGGTGTTTAAACACCCCAATTTTTCCCCACAGGAATTGAAAAGCCTTTTCAAGAAAGCGTATTACTACGTTTATACAACTCCAAAATTACTTTTCAAACGTGGTTTGCCATTCCTATGGAAATTGTTGAGAATTCCCGACACAACATCGATAATCGAACCTCAAATCGAATCATCTGAAAAGCTCAAATAACCAGAGGACTATTTCGAGCGCTATCAATACCACAATGAGAAATTCGAGAAAGTTGCTGCGCGCTTCGTTCGCGATATTCAAAAGTACTGAAGTCGCTTCGAATGCATGATTTAATTTGGTTTCAACAACTCTATATCTTCGCTTGATTTCATAGTTCAATATCAACCGCTCGTAGAGATCATCGAGAAACTCAGACTCCCATGTGATGGACGGCTTCTCAAGGATCATGATGTCTGAAAGTATCTCATGCTTCAACCCCAGTATTTTTATGGCCGTATCGAGAGCCCTTTTCCTCCTGAAGATACGCCTACCGTTTATCACTTTTTCTATCTCATCATCCAGCTCGTCGGTTAATCTCTCCATTCTCGAAAGCGCCACACTCTGTGCCAGCGCAAACGCAACCACTTCCACCACCTCATCGCTGAGTTCAGGTACGTGAAGTCTATCCTCTTCGATCCTCGTATTCGGGCCTTCGCAAAGTTCCAGTTCTTCCACATCGCCATGCTTTACCCTGCCGAGAACGTATTCATCCAGATCTTCAAGCACGGGAAGAAATTCCGTCATCTCAACGTTCACGCCTGCAACCGCTCCAAACCTGTACACGAAGATCTCCCCATTCTGATGTTTGAAACGTACCGGTTCCTCCCATTTCAAGGTGGGTTGCGGATATCCTTTATCGTTTATCAAAGCCTTCACATCGATTTCATCACCCAGATCAGCCGCCACTATCTTCAAATCCATCCCTCCACCCAAAACTAATCTCCACGAAGAGTTTAACACGCCATGATAAAATGAATGCGATATCGATGTTCACGAGGAGGGATGCATGTTATTATGGAATCGGTTTCGATAAAACGGAAATTGAAGAAGGCTATCGTCGAAGCAAATGTCTTCATGAATGAAGAGGTTAGGCGAGTTGTCGAAAAATACGCTGGTCCCTTCAATGAAGCGCTTAAAGAAAACATCTCCGTGGCGCAGGAAGAAGGACTTCCGCTGTGTCAGGATACGGGTATGCTGGAGTTTTTCGTGTTCCAAGGCCACAACGTTCGAATCGACCAGCCAATAGAGTCCATCATAAACGAAGCGGTCGAGGAAGCGTACCTCGAAAACCCTTTCAGATTCTCCATCGTTTCAGATCCTCTTTTCAGTCGAAAGAACACGGGTAACAATGTTCCCGCGGTGATACACGTTATGCCCGTTGAAGGAAATGTGCTGGACATCCGGTTCCTCGTTAAAGGAGGAGGCAGTGAAAATCTGAGCAGACTGTACATGCTCTCTCCGGGTGCGGATATCGATGAAGTGAAGACCAGAATAATAGAACATGTGAAGAATAACGGTGCCATGGCCTGTCCCCCCTTGCATGTGGGAATAGGAGTTGGTGGCAGCAGCGATAAAGCCATGCTGCTTTCTAAACTTGCTTTGACCAAAGATCTCCACGAAAGAAACGCCGATCCTAGATATGCCCGCCTCGAGGAAGAATTACTCGAGGAATTGAACGGTCTCAGGATAGGGTTTCAAGGCTTGGGAAAGGGTCCAACGGTTTTAAGTGTGCACATAGAATGGTCCCCAACCCATATTGCCACTCTACCGCTCGCCGTATCGGTGGATTGCTATCTCTGCCGGAAGGGAAGGATTCTCCTTGAGGATAGATGAACTGAAAGCAGGAGAAGAAGTAAAGTACTCCGGTGAATTGCTGGTAATGCGTGATGCAGCACAAAAAAGAATTAAAAACTTTATCGAAAGAAACAAAACCTTACCACTTAAACTCGAAGGAAAAATCGTCTTTTACGCTGGGCCCGCAAGATCTCCAGATGGAAAAAAGTGTGGAGCCATCGGACCAACAACCAGTGCGAGGATGGACGAATACCTTGAAATGCTCTACAGTCTGGGAGTTGTGGCAACGGTTGGAAAGGGGAAAAGATCGAACTGGGTTGTAGACATGTGTAGAAAATGGAAAAGGGTATACTTCGTGACTCCAAGCGGAGCGGCAGCGTATCTATCCAGATGTGTGAAGAGTATAGAAACAGTGGCTTTCGAAGATCTTGGCCCTGAGGCCATCTATAGAATCCATGTAAAAGATTTCCCTCTTCTGGTGGCAATAGACGTTTGGGGTAACACGGTATTTGCGGGGTGAACATTGTGAACGCTGAAGAACTACACAGATTGCTTAAAGGGAAGATAAGAGTTGTTCCTGTTCTCGACAATATCGATAGAAAGTTGCTTTCTCTTCTTTACACACCTGGTGTTGCAGAGATAGCCGTCAAATGTGCGCATGAACCTTCTCTCACCTTTGAATACACCAGAAGATGGAACACAGTTGCCGTTGTTTCGGATGGAAGCGCGGTTCTCGGCCTGGGAAATATCGGAGCACACGGAGCATTGCCAGTAATGGAAGGGAAGGCATTGCTTTTCAAAATTTTCGCCGATTTGGATGCAATACCTCTATGTTTGAAAACACACGATACCGAGCTTATGATTCAAATTGTCAAGGCTTTAGAACCCTCCTTCGGTGGAATAAATCTTGAAGATATCGCGGCACCCAGATGCTTCGAAATCCTGAAAAGACTGGAGAGAGAACTTGACATACCCGTTTTCCATGATGACCAGCAAGGAACAGCCGTTGTGGTGTGTGCAGCTCTCAAAAACGCCCTAAAAGTGGTGGGGAAAAAACTCGAGGAAATCAGGATAGTGGTCAACGGTATAGGAGCGGCTGGATACAACATCGTGAAATTTCTCTTCAAAATGGGGGCAGGAGAGATTGTACCAGTGGACAAGAATGGGATACTCAATCCTTACGATCCTTCAACCTGCCTCCACGAGTACCATATGGAACTGGCCAAAATGGTCAATCCAGATGGAAAGAAAGGTTCTTTACAGGATGCCCTCAAAGGGGCGGATGTCTTCATAGGTGTTTCAAGGGGAAAACTGGTGACGCCCGATATGGTTAGAAGTATGGCAGGGGATCCCGTAGTATTTGCCCTGGCAAACCCTGTACCGGAAATCGATCCATCACTTGCTAGAGAAGCCGGAGCCAGGATAGTGGCAACGGGAAGATCGGATTTCCCGAATCAGGTTAACAATCTTCTCGCATTTCCGGGCATAATGAAAGGAGCCATGAAAGCACGTTCTAGAATAACAGAGAAGATGCTTTTTGCTGCTATAGAAGCCATTGCGAATTCCTGTGAACCCGAGAGTGAGAGGATTCTTCCGGAAGCATACGATGAACACGTTCATGAAAATGTGTTCAAGGCAGTAGTGAGTACATCAAACACGTGAAAATCCGCGGGAAAAGGGAGGGTAAAACATCCATGAAACTATACGAACTGGTGGAAGACATGAACTTCGAAGTGGTTTGTGGCTCTCTCGAGAACGAGGTTTCGAGGGGGTACACCGGGGATCTACTGAGCGAGGTCATGGGTAATGCCTCAGGAAACAGCATCTGGGTAACAGTACAATCACATCCGAACATCGTTGCTGTGGCTGTATTAACAGGCATAAAAGCCATTGTACTAACCAACAGTCGTGAATATGAGGAGGAAACAGTTGAGAAGGCAAAAAAAGAAGGAATTGTACTACTCAAAAGTCAGGAAAACAGTTTCGTTGTGAGCGGAAAGCTATATGAAAAGGGTATACGCTGAAGTGAAATGATTCAATTTATTATCCTGAAACCCATGTCATGCGCCTTGCTCAAAACGGCGGCATATTCATCCATTTTCAATCTCCTGTTGATCTCGGGGTAATTTCCTGCTCTGTACTCAGGATGATATTGATCCATAACATTCAGAAGAATGTAATCCTTAAACGGTTCGAGAAGTTGAAGAACTTTAAATGACGAGTCGAGATTGTTCGGTAACACCAGATGCCGCACCAGTACCCCCTTTTTCAGCACCCTTCCTTCGAAGACAGGAGAACCCTGTTGTCGTACCATCTCCTCCAGCGCCTTTAAAGCGATGGAAGTGTATCCCGTTACACCCGAATATTTCAGAGCAAGCTCATCATCACCGTATTTGAAATCCGGCATGTATATATCGATTACTCCTTCTAAAAGTTTCAACGTTTCCACCTTTTCATAACCGCCACAGTTGTACACCAGAGGAATGTGCGGTTTACCAATGATCTCCAGAGCTTCGAGTATAAAGGGAAGCTGGTGAGTTGGAGTCACAAAATTTATGTTCTCGGCTCCTTTCAGAACGAGTGAACTCATGATTCTCGCCAGATCCTCTACTTCTATTTCCTCGCCCATTCTCAATTGGCTTATCTCGTAGTTCTGACAGTAAACGCATTTCAAATTACAACCCGAAAAGAATATGGTTCCTGATCCCCCGTATCCCACCAGACATCGTTCTTCTCCAAAGTGGAGGAATGCAGAGCTCACCAGGGGTTTCGCCCCAACACCACAGGAACCCTTCTGCCCTTCCAACCTGTTGACACCGCATTCGCGCGGACATATTTCACACCTGGATAGAAGCTTCATGAACTTCATCCAACATCAACTCACTCTGGATTGAAACTTTCTTCAGGCGCCACATTCACGAAAACGATGGTCGTGATGAGTGAAACCACGGCTACCACGAAGTATGTAATGTGCGAAGCCACATGATCCAGCAAAAATCCATATACCACCGAACCCAGCGGCACAGCAATCTGCGCTATCACCTCTATTATAGAGAATGTTCGCGCCCTTATCTCGGGAGGAACGAGCTTCTGAACATTCGTGAGAAACGGTGTATTTATCAAAGCGTTGAATACACCCATCAGGAGCATGAAAACGCCTATCACTCCAAAGAACAACCAGCTGTTTCCACCCAGAAAATCGATAATTGAAGGTATCAACACGAAAGACATGGCGAACATTAAACCTATTTGTATCACCAGCCCTGATTTCATGATATTTCCCGTTGGTTTCCTAGACAGAAACATGGCTATCACCACGTTCCCCAGAAGAATGCCACCCGTAAAGAATCCTTCCAGATAACCGAACTGTGAAGCGGAAAACCCTATAACCTTTCTGAGAATGTACGGAACTACAACGGAAAAGAGTGGGCCAAGCAGGGCATTCAAAAGCATGGCGAAGATGAGGAGATAGAACAATCCCCGCTTTGCGTAGGTGAAAACAAGGCCCTCTTTTATCTCCGCAAACAATCTCTTAAGTGTCAGAGCCTCACGCTGTGGACGCCATGAATAAGATATGAACATTTCACTTACGGCGGAAAGCACAAAGGAAGTAGCATTCACCAAGAACACCATTTCTATCCCCCACAGTCCGTATATTATACCCCCCAATACGGGGCCTATTATCATCGAAAAACCATTTATACTTCCCATGATGGAATTGGCACGCGTTAGATGTTCTCTGGGCACCAGGTCGGGTAACATTGCCATTGTGGCCGAGCCGAACACAGCATCCATTATTGATACCACTGCCTGTGCCACAAACAGGATTGTGATATTCATCACATCCATATGGACCAGAGCTGCCAGAAGGAATATGACCGCTCCACGCGCGTAATCCATGTTAACCATCATGTTACGTCTGTTGAAACGATCACCCATAACACCTGCGAATGGAGCCATGAGTAGTCGTGGCAGTATACTCAGCATGGTGAATACCCCCATCACCGTCCCCGAACCCGTGAGGTCCAGTATGTACAGGGGAATAGCCACCATCTGTACACCTGTTCCTATGAGCGATACAAGTTTTCCAGCAGCGTACAGGAGAAAATTTTTCTTCGACATCAAAAAAATCCCTCCTCTCATATCAATATTATTATCGAAATACTCAAAAATGTCAAGTTGATCTTTAAAAATTCAAAACCTCGTTATCGAATCGGTTATCCTGGACTCAGGATGCCTTTCTACTCCGCAGGGGTATATAATAGTTACACAACGGAACAACAGGGGAGGGAATCGTTTTGAGAATTCTGAGTGGTATGCGTCCCACCGGGAAATTGCATGTTGGGAATTTAGTGGGAGCATTGAACAACTGGGTGAAATTGCAGGAAGAACATGAATGCTTCTATTTCGTCGCAGATTGGCATGCCCTCACCACAGGATATGATGACACCAAGAAACTGAGAAGTAATACCATAGAAGTGATCAAAGGTTTTGTGGCAAGCGGCGTCGATCCTGAAAAAAGTGTTGTCTTCGTTCAGTCGGCTGTCAAACAGCATGCGGAACTTCATCTCATATTCAGTATGCTCGTATCGGTGGGAAGGCTTGAAAGGATCCCCACTTACAAGGAAATAAAGGAAGAAATGAATTACAAGGACCTTTCGTCCGTTGGTTTTCTAGCATATCCCGTGCTCCAGGCAGCTGATATATTGATTTACATGGCCGAAGGAGTGCCTGTGGGTGAAGACCAAGTGTGCCATGTGGAACTAACAAGAGAGATAGCAAGGAGGTTCAACTACTATTACGGTGAAGTTTTTCCCGAACCTCAACCAATACTCTCGGAAGTTCCCCGACTACCCGGACTGGACGGTAGAAAAATGAGCAAGAGTTACAACAACATTCTGGAACTGGACGAGCCCTGGGAATCTGTGGAAAAGAAGGTTCTAAAGATGGTAACCGATCCTGCACGAAAGAGGCGCACGGATCCGGGCGATCCCAACAACTGCCCGGCGTGGGGTTATCACAAGGCTTTCACCACATCACAGGATGAACTCAACTGGGTTATTGAAGGTTGCAAGACAGCCAAAATAGGATGTGTGGAATGCAAGCGCAAGCTACTGGAAAATATGAAACGGGTTCTGGATCCAATAAGAGAGAAATACAATTCTTTCACTGATAATGACATCATGGACATCGCAATTGAAGGTTCCAGAAAGGCCAGGGAAGTGGCAGAGGAAACCATGGAAAAGGTAAGAAAGGCGGTAAATCTGCTATTCTAATACTTTCTCAGTGAAATCAGGAGGTGGGTGCAGTGAGGTACAGAATGATACTCGTGGTGGTACTATTTGGATTGTTCGTTATTGGCTTTTCAGAAGAGGCCACCAGTACGGTATCCACGGATACGGCCACCACAACGATCGCAGCAACGCAAACAGAGAAACTGGGACTGGATGAGCTTCTGGAAAAGAAGAAGGAAGTACAGCTGGAGCTATTGAGACTGAATGAGATGATCGATGAGTACATTCGCTCTGCACTTGGCACCACGGTGGAAATACAGGATGTCCTGACGGACATTCGAGGAGATCTTGAAGAAGTCTGGAAAATGTATGAAGATCTGAAACTCGAAACCGCTACATCCATAAAAGAGCTCGAAAATTCTTTGGAAAGTTTGAGGGGTAAAATCGAAAAATTGGATGGTAAACTGGCAGATCTCTGGAAACAGCTGGACGAAGAACTTTCAAACCTCAATGGGAAATTTGATGAGATCAACACCAGGTTGAACGCTCTGGAAAAGAAAACACGGAGACCCCAGCTCTGGGACTTTCTGATACTGGGAGTGGCTGCAATAGCGGTAGTGTTACCGTTCGTTATCAACAGATGAAAAAAACCTTTTTTTGGAAGGAGGAGAAAGTTCAATGCCTCAGTCACACGATGAAAAGCTGAAAGCTTTGCTGGAAACGCGTGGAAAAATAGAAAAACGCATGTCGAACATCAGGAACAAGATAATGATCATGAGCGGTAAAGGTGGTGTGGGAAAAACCACCGTATCGGTGAATCTGGCCGTTGCACTTGCCGAAGAAGGGTTCAAGGTAGGACTTCTGGATATCGATCTACACGGGCCGAACGTTGTAACAATGGTGGGTTATTCCTCACCACCTGATGTGGACGCTAACAACAACATCATTCCTGCCAGAGTCTCGGAAAATCTGCTGGTCATATCCATGGGGTACTTCCTCGAAGAAGGGAAGCCCACCATCTGGAGAGGTCCCATAAAGATATCGGCCATCAACCAGTTCCTGGGTGACGTGATGTGGGGTGAGCTGGATTATCTCATAATAGATGCACCGCCAGGGAGTGGTGACGAGCCCCTCACCGTTATGCAGAACGTACCCGATGTGAAGATACTTATAGTTGCGACACCGCAGAAAGTGGCTCTGCAGGACGTTAGAAGATCCATCACCTTCGCTGAAACTCTCAACAAGAAGATCCTTGGGGTCGTTGAAAACATGTCTTATCTCATATGTCCTCACTGTGGGGAAAGAGTGGAACTCTTCGGAAGAACGGCAATGGAAGAGTTCCTTGAGGAAACGGGTGTCACCTTACTGGCCAGACTACCCTTCGATCCAAAGGTTGCAGAACTTGCTGACAGTGGTAAACCAGTTGTCAGCTGGTATAGAAACAGCAGAGTGGAAGAAATCTACAGAGAGTTGGTGGAGAAACTGCTGGAAGTCATGGAGGATTGAGAAATGGAATCGAAAAAATGTAAGGTACTCCTGGATGAATATGCCATACGCCGCAGAATCAAAGAGCTAGGTGAAGAGATAGGAGATTACTATCGGCCAAAGACAGACTCCATAATAGCCATATGTGTACTCAAGGGATCGATACATTTTTTCAGCGAACTGGTTTTGAATATCCCTCTGGATGTTTATTACTCTTTTGTGCACGTATTCAGTTACGCTGGAACACAATCCACAGGGAGAATAAGGGTAAACACCTGGCTGGATGTACCGATAACCGACAAATATGTACTCCTTGTTGAAGACATAATTGACACCGGTAGAACGGTGGGGTACATCCTGAATTATCTCAAACGCTATAAACCCAGAGATCTCAAGCTGGCTGCTCTACTTGAAAAGAAAGCGCACGACCATGGTATACATATAGACTTCCTGGGTTTTCAGATACCCGACGAATTCGTTATAGGTTTTGGATTGGATCATGATGGGAGGTTCAGAAACCTTCCGTACATCGGGTATTTCGAAAAATGAGGGTCTTGTGGCCTTCATCATAGTTTTCATGCTGGTGATGATCCTTGCCACTGTGGTAGCCACCACAGTGGCGATCATCGTTCGTCTGGAAACAGAAAGTGCCATTAACGCCCTGAAGATGGTTGAAGAAAGATACAAGCTTGTAAGGCTCGATATCAATCCTTGAGCAGTTCGAGCACGATCCTGTTGACCACCTTACCGTCAGCCCGTCCCTTTATTCTGGGCATAAGAAGGCGCATGACTTTTCCAACGTCTCTTGGAGAGGAAGCACCCGTTTCACCAATGGCTTTCAGCGCCTCCGCTCTTATCTCATCCTCACTCATCATCTTGGGAGCGTAAGCCGAAAGAACCTCTAATTCCTCGCGCTCCTGTTGAGCAAGATCGTCTCTTCCAGCCTTTTCATACGCTTCTATAGCTTCCCGCCTTTTCTTCATTTCCTTCAAAATGATGCTCTGTACATCTTCATCAGTAGCTTCCCTACCTTCTGCAACCTCGAAATTTTTAACAGCACTCATGAGAAGTCTTAACGCTCTCAATCTGTTCCCTTCTCTTTTCTTCATTGCATCCTTCATATCTTCACGTATCCGGTCTTTCAACATATACACCACCTCTTTCGAAACTGCTTGCAAAAGATTATATCATTCGAATCATACACCGAAAGAAAAACGTAGGGAAAATCCCAGCTCAAATATATCCCTATGCTCCTTACCTGGTTTGAGCACAGGCTCGTCACTGTCTGGAGCATCTCCCACATCCACCGGCACCAATTCGTTCCACACCTTGCCAAACTTCATAAAAGCCTCCATATGCTCGTTCCCCAATCTCATCTCGAAAATTAGCATCCTTTCCAGAGGAAACTCATCGAGAAGATGCGTTCCTTCCGGAGCTTTCACATCTTCGTGCCAGGGATTGGCGGGCGATTTACTACCTGAAATCACGAATTCCAGAGACGCGTTGAGATCGATACCACCGAATGTTTTCGCATAACTCAACATGAAGGCAAGGTTATTTTCACCGTACTTGTACCCAACGTAATTGTCAACCAGGGGTATCACGGCTTTCCCATTCCCCGATTCGTAATAGATTACTGGAAAGTACACATAACCGTATTTGGTATCAAGGTCCATGTTGCCAAAGGATTCGAAAGTGTATTTAGTTGCACCTGCATGATAGAATCCAAAAGTGCCGAAGTCCGTTTTATAATGTCCACCCAGCGACCATGCAACCTTATCGGGATTCTGAAACCAGTCGGGATGCATGAATCTGTTCATATTGAAATCATCCACGAGAATCTGACCGCATAAATACAACTCATCATTCTCGTAATCCGCAAAGAATCCCATCAGACTGTTGGCATTAGACCCCTGAGGTATCGGACGTCCAGCCAGCAGAGTGTACTGTATGAAGAAGTTGGGGATAGGATTGAAAAAATACTCAGCATCGAAAAACCTTCCCGTATATACCACCGCCTCCTGGTAGCCGAACCTGAAGTCGCCGAGCTTCAACGCATAGACTTTATAGTTAGCACCGCGATCCGGTACATCTCCGAAGGCTTCGTTCAGCTTTATCCAGCGAGTCTCGTATATGAAGCGATCATCTTCATAGCATATATCGGATATCAGGGTAGGTAAACCGGAGGATGAGATGAACAGAGAGTAGGGAGTATCCACCATATCTCTGTGCTCAAATCGTCCGAATTGCGCT
>JAGGZV010000013.1 GCA_021161835.1 Thermotogae bacterium
ACAATGCTTTCGATATTTTGAATACACAGGTTAAAATAGCATAGGAGGTGACCGGGTGAGAAATCTGGGAATAGTCAGCTACATCTCTTTCTGGGTTTTTACGCTGATTTCCATGATCACAAACCGTGACTGGTACAGAATTTCCCAACACACGTTGAGCAAACTGGGAAGACCCGGTCTTGCCCACAATCCCTGGTTGTTTTCGATGGGGCTGGCGGTATCTGGGGTGATGATGCTGATCTACGGTATGAACATGTGCAAGCGCTGTGGGAAGAAATGGGTATGTTTCGGAGGAGCTTTAATAACGTTATCTGGAGCATTCATGATTCTACTGGGTCCCTTATACGATGGCAAACCGGCCCATGATTTCATCGCACTGTGTGTTTTCTACCTGGTGTACGTGGGTTCTTTAGTGGTGACATTCGAATTCGGAAAGAAGGAAAAGCTGTTCGGGTTCGTTGTTCTCGTAGCTGCGATAGCAGGCAACATGCTCACGATATGGCCCGCTCTTACCTATCTGGAACTCTACGGTTTGTTCCTCATTCTTCTGGATTTGATAATGCTTTGTAAGATCGTCCAATGAAATGGCCCTCATATAAATCACATCTTGAGAGCCATCTCTTTCATACTTGATGTCATAATGAGATGACCGTAATTTATATTCCTCTTATTTCCAGCTTCATATCTTTCAGGGTTTCAAACACTTTTTCCATTATGGCGTTCGCTTCTTCGTCTCTCATGGTCTTATCTTTCAGGCGGAATGTTAGATTCAGGAGAACACTTCGCATGTGTTTGGGTATGCCTTTGCCTTCGTAGAGATCGCCCACTTCTATTTTTTCGAGTGGTTCCCCACACACTTCTTTGATTTTTTCCATAACTTCTTCGATGTGCATGTTTTTGGGCATGAGAATGGACACGTCTCTTCTTATGGATGGGTATGCCGGTAGTGGTACGTAGGGTTTCATGGTTTTTCTGTGCTTGAAAAGCAGATCCAGGTTCAGTTCCATTGCATATACTTCGATCTTTTTGAGATCCAGTTTCCTGAGATGTTCCGGATCTACGAGTCCCATTTCTGCAACGGGTTCATCATTCACCTTCGCCACTATGCGCATTCCAGGCGTGAAAGGATATGAATCTTCCAGATAGTATTGAGCATCGACGCCACACCAGTTCATTATCTGTTCCACCACACCTTTCACATAGTGAATATCCGCTTCGCGCTTGTCAAGATAATCCGCGGGAGCGATGCGCCCTGTTGCCACCATGCCGAGATGAACATCTTCCCGCACACCGGTTTCCGAATGAGAGTCTTTTTTGAAAACGTTACCGATTTCGAACAATCTCACATCTTTCACGCCGATACGCGCGTTGTAGGCAAGAGATTGAAGCAAACCATCGATGATCTTGAAGCGTAAGAATCCCATATCCACCGTCATGGGATTGGAGATGCGAACTTCTCCCTGATCCACCATGGAGAAAGTAACACCTTCATCGAACCCCATGCTGCGTACAAGTTCTGCAATTTTCTCTCTGAACTTCCATCTCTCGTTTCGGCCGCCGAGTCCCGCCGGTATCCTTGGTGGAACGGCTTCGAGATTTTCATAGCCGTGAATTCTCCCGACTTCTTCAATCAGGTCGTGTTCTCCTTCCACATCCGGTCTGAAGGTGGGAATCGAAACGATTATTCTGTCGGATGTCTTTTGCAATGTTTCGAAACCGAGATCATTCAGAATTCTTTCTATCTCATCGGATGAAATTTCCATACCCAGCAGATCACGGGCTCTGGAAAATCTAAGGGTTGCCTGTTTTGGCTCCACTTTCCTTACGTAAACGTCTTCAATATCTGATGCCATCCCACCGGCAATTTCCTGTATCACGTGTACAACCCTATCCATAACCAGAGGAACCGCGTTGGGATCCACACCTCTTTCGAATCTGTAGGATGCATCGCTCACAATACCGAGGTTCTTGGAGGTGCGTCTTATTCTCACCGGGTTGAAATACGCGACTTCCACGAGAATGTTGGTGGTGCTGTCGGTGACCCCGGAGTCCATTCCACCCATTATTCCTCCGAGCGCCAGAAATTCTTCTCCGTCGGTTATCAGCACTTCATTTCCTTTCAGGGTGTATTCCTTTTCGTCCAGTAACAGTACCTTTTTTCCTTCCATACCCGTTTTAACCACGATCTTCCCATTCGGTATCTTCTCGAGATCGAACGCGTGTATAGGGTGCCCCAGCTCGAGCAGAACGTAATTTGTGGCATCCACGACGTTGTTTATGGGTCTGGCACCAACGGCCACAAGCCTTCTTCGCATCCACAAAGGTGATGGGTTTATTTTGACGTTCTTCACTATAGTTCCGGCGTAACGATAACAACCGTCCTCGTCTTCTATTTCTATCTTCACGTCCATCGGTACATCCTTGCTTCTCTTCACATCAGCCGACGGTAATTTAAGGGGCCTTTTGAACAGCACGGAAAGCTCGCGCGCGATCCCGAAATGCGAGAGTTCATCCGGCCTGTTGGGTGTTATCTCCAGATCCAGCACGGTGTCATCCAGCTTCAACTTCTCGATCGGGTTGTCTCCAACCTCCAGGTTCATGTTTCCAGGTATCTTCCATACACCCTCGGAATGTTCTTCAAGTCCAATTTCCTGAAGCGAAAGCATCGTGCCTGCAGATTCCACTCCACGTATCGTGCGCGATTCCACCACCGTCCCA
>JAGGZV010000103.1 GCA_021161835.1 Thermotogae bacterium
AGAATGATCATAACATCCATCGAAATGAGGCTTTCCAGAGATGATATATCTTCCATAAGGGAAAGAATTGAAAAACACCTGGAGCATCGTTTCAAAACACAACCATTGGAGTATCCCAGTGCTGGCAGCGTGTTCAAACGTCCCATGAAGGATTTTTATGTTGGTAAAGCCATAGAAAGCCTCGGTTTGAAAGGAATGAAAATAGGAGGAGCCATGGTTTCTCCAAAACATGCAGGATTCATAATAAACGTTGATAATGCGAGTTTTCGGGATGTAGTTGAACTCATGGAACTGATACAGAGAAGAATCGAGGAACGCTTTCATGTAAAGCTCGAAAGGGAAGTGGAAATATGGAACGTTTGATAGCGATCGGCACTCTGATTTTGGTCCTGGTGGTTATAGCATCCCTTCTGGCCACACCAACGGTGGATTATCAGGGTATATGGTTGCATTACGGAGATCAGCTGATCTTTACCACTTCGTACCAGCTGGAAGATATACATTTTTACAGAGGAGAGACTCCCTGTCAATTCGAAAAAGTTTCCTCGAATCGCTGGAAAATAGAGATGGGTGAAACAGTATCTAATATGTTCAAATGCGAGGCACGATTCCGCAATGGAATCGTACGGTATACTTTGGAACTCGACCTGCAAAAAGACAATGTACGGTTTGTGGTATACGGCGATTCGCGCCATAACAGAAAGATACATGAGAGGATATTCAAAAAGATCGTTGAGTTTGAACCCGATTTTGTGGTACATCTGGGTGACATGGTGGATTACGGTAACAGCTCGGAGAACTGGCAGGATTTCTTCGACGTGGTTGGAAAATACTGGTCGAAGCACATTGTGTACACGGTCAAAGGAAACCACGAGTTTCCTTTCAGGTTCTATAACGATGTTCTGTACCCTTCATACTACTTTGTGTACAGGAATGGTATGTTGATGATTTTCCTGGACTCCATCTCTTCCATTTCCAGTGGTTCTCCTCAGCGAAAATTTCTCGAATCTTTGCTGGAAAAGTATGATGATGTAGCTGAATATATCATGATCTTCATGCACCATCCCGTTTTCACAGTGGGCCCACACAGAAAAGATAGGATCGTTAAAGAACTCAAGGAACTCGTTCCACTCCTGGCCAGGTACAGGGTAAGCGTAGTTTTCGGAGCACATGACCACGCATTCCAGCACTTCATGAAAGATGGAGTGAATTACGTGGTTACAGCAGGTGGCGGAGCATATCTTTACACGCTACGAAAAGACATTGAAAGTGGAGCGAAGATGTTGAAAGGACTTTCCACACATCATTTTCTGATTGTGGACAAAACCTCCTTTTCCCTGTATCTGGCTCTGGTTAACGAAGAGGGTAAAAAGCTATATGAGTTCTCAATCCCCTCCAGATTGAAGAGATGAAAAGAATGTGCTAGAATCTATCCAAAGCAATTAGTTAGCATACGAAACTATTGGGAGGGGGGAGAATGGCCAGTTTAATGCCCACAATGTACCACTTTGTAGCAGATTTCTTCGTGTCCTTCCTTAATCCACTGGGACCATATTTCGTGGAAAGATTCCAGGTTTCACCTCGCTTGATGGCTATGACCATATCGGCTATAAGCACAATCAGCGCTCTCACCCAGATTTTCTTTGGCGGTCTGAGCGATAGAATAACCTTTAAGAATCTCTACATGTTCGTATGTATACTGATCACTGTTGCGGCTTCCATGTTTATAGGATTCTCTTCAGGATTACTCCTTTTGACCCTGGTTTTCATGGCAATATTCCTCGCCAACGCTGCTTTTCATCCTATGGGTGCTGCAGTGGCAGGTGAGAAAGGAAGCACTTCATTGGTAATTTTTTCTTTCAGTGGCTCCATGGCGACAGCCGTTGGCCCGATATTCATAACGAGCTTCGTCGAAAAGTTGGGTATTGGAAAAGCGTGGCTTGTAGGAATGATCGCGTTGATAACGACAGCGATACTGGGAAGTACATCGTTGTTTCAGCGCTTTCCTTCTGCCAAGAAAAGAAAATTCAAATTGCATGAATTCAAACCACTCATTGGTATATGGATACTGGTGACCTTCCGCAGTTTCGCCGTAAGCGTGATGCATATATTTGGACCCATGTACACCAGACTCCTGGGATATGAAATAACCTTCGGGGGCCTCCTGCTTTCCACAGGTTTAACCATTGGAACTTTCGCCAATTTCCTGGGAGCGAGAATGAGCAATAGAGTGGATTACAGGCTGTTGAACGCAATATCTTTTGGAGGCATGACCTTCGCGATATTCATGTTTTCACATGTAACATCCTTTTACCCTCTCCTGGTGTTCTTTGTGCTCCTCGACATCTTCATGTTTCTCACCATGGCTGCAAATACCCACTATGCTCAATCGATGTTTCCAAGCAGTCGCGGGCTTGCTTCGGCCGTAGCAATGGGATTGAGCTGGGCAACAGGTAGCGCTCTGAATTTTGTTTACTCTTCGATATTTGGAAAAGATGTCTACCTGGCCATAAAACTTATGGGACCAATAACGTTGGCGGGAACGGTCATCACACTGATAGCTTTTCTGAAATCCCGCGCCTCTAGGTCGACGTGAGTTTCAACCAGTCCAGTACAACAACGATAATCAAAGCAGGAAGCATATTGCCAACTTTTATCTCCTTTATTTCCAGCATCCTTATACCTATCGCCATTATCATCAAGCCACCAAGCCCCGTGAAGTCGTTGAGGTAATGAGGAGTGGATAAGAATTCCAGAGTTTTTGCGAAAGATACAAGCAATCCCTGGACAATGTATACCATAGCCGCTGACATCATAACACCGTAGCCGTACACCGAGGCTATCACTATGGATGAAAGCCCATCCATGAGAGATTTTATGAGGATGAGCTCCGCGTTACCAGTGGTACCTATACTTATGGAACCCAGAATGGTCATGGGACCCACCAGAAACAACAAAGAAGATGTCACGAACCCCCTCACAAAATCCGTTTTTCCTTCTGATTTTTCCACGAAATTTGCGAGTTTCTCCAATCTCTCCTCAATGTTCGTCACTTCTCCCACTATACTACCCAAAGCTAGCGAAGCAAGAACTATCAGGAACTCCTCTGTCTTGAGTGCCATCTTTATCCCGATTCCCAGAGTCACAAGAGCTATGGACGTGAAAAGTACCCTTCTGTACTCGTCCTTCAATCCTCGCCTTATAGTTATACCCACGCTTGCCCCAACAACTACAGCTAACGCATTCACCAGCACGGCATAGTGGAACACCGCTCTCACTTCTCCTTGAAAACATGCTTTTCTTCCGGGAAATCTCCCTTTCTCACCTCATCGATGAACTGTTTAATGGCTTCGACGCATATTTCGTACAGATTGACATAACTTTTGGCAAACCTTGGTTTAAAATCCGGATTTATCCCCATTATATCGTGCCACACCAGCACTTGGCCATCGCAATATCTCCCTGAACCTATACCTATTGTGGGAACACTCACCTGCTCGGTTACGAGTTTCGCGAGATCCTCCATCATCATTTCAAGAACCAGTGCAAAAACACCTGCTTCTTCCAGAAGCTGAGCATCCTCGAGTATCCTTTCTTTTTCCTCTCTTTCTTTTCCACGTACCCTGTAACCTCCTATGGTGTGCACATACTGCGGAGTAAAACCAAGATGACCCATCACAGGAATCCCAAAATCCACAAGTTTCCTGATTATACCCACTATTTCCCGTCCGCCCTCCAGTTTCACAGCGTCCGCCCCGCATTCTTTTACAAATTTTCCCGCATTCTTTAAAGCTTCTTCCTCACTCACCTGGTATGACAGGAAAGGCATATCAGCAATCACGAAAGCATCGGGAGCGCCCCTTTTCACCGCCGCAACAAAAGTCATCATTTCCTCCATGGTAACGGGAAGGGTGTTACTGTACCCCAGAACGGTGTTTGCAGCAGAATCACCAACAAGGATTATCTTTATTCCTGCATCCCATGCTATTCTGGCACTGGGTGCATCGTAGGCTGTTACCATGACGATTCTCTCCTTGCCTTTCATGGCTTTTATCTTCCTGACATTCATTTCCTCTCCACCTCCTTTTCTTTCCACCTCATTATTTCTTCCACAATGAGCTTATAGACCCTGTAAAACCCCGGATCGATCCTTTTCAGTATTCTACCTTCCTCATCCACGACATGCACATCCCCCCTCACAGCGGGCCCAGTCAAAGCCTTTTCGAAGCCTACCGATTTGAAATTTTCGAGCACAGAATACATCAATTTCACCAATGCTTCCTCCGCAATCTCTTTCTCAACACCTATCGACTCCATGATTTCCCTGGCTTTGATCATCATATATGCTCCCAGATTGCTGGATATTACGCATGACAGATGAAACACTCTCTTATCATCCGCGCGTAGCTTTATCATCGCTCCTTCAAGATCCTTGACCAACTCTCCAGCGAAATGCCATCCTTCATCCGAAGCTTCCACATCGTATAGCATGGAAGTCATCTCATAGGGTTCCAGAGGCCTTGCAAAAGCCCGAACGGGATGAATGGCCGCACAAGCTGGACAAAATTTTCTCAAAATTTTGGAGCTCAAAAAACCACTGGTATGAAAAACAAAGTTCGTTCCTTTAAAGCTTGAAGCGTCGATTGTCCTCACAAGCTCAAGCAGGACATCATCGGGAACGCTGAAAACAACATATCCTTCAAACTGGACATCACAGAGTCCCCCAATTTCCAGTGGTGTCCCCGCTTCTATAAAATCCACGGCTTCTTCGGCGCTTCGCCGCGTCCTGCACACCACGTATCCCACAGAATAACCAGCTGCTTTCAGCTTCTTCGCCAAACTGCGTCCAACTTTGCCACCACCTATCACGCTTATTACCTTCAATTTCCCACCTCTTTCACATATTTGAACAACATGATCAAACCCAATATAACCAGGATAGCTCCAGCAATGAGAAGAAAGCCAGGTTTATTGGAAAAAACCACCCAGTCAGCCATGACAGTAACCAGCGGTATCAAATATATGGCATTTGTAACCTTTTTGGCTCCCAGGACACTTATGGCACGGTTCCAGAGCAAATATCCAAGACCCGATGCAACCAGCCCCAGAAATATCACACTAATCAAGCCTTTCACGCTTGGAGAAACCATGAACGCCTGCCCATAAAATAGTTTTTCAGCAACGACCAGAGGAATAAGAAAAACGCAACCCCAAAAGGTCAACTGCCTGGTGAAAAGAGGATTTTCAGACCGTGAAACTTTCGATACGTGCAGAGTATAAACAGCCCAAGCAAATGCGGCGAGCATTACCAGCATGTCCCCCAGAGGATTTATCCCAAGATTTACACGACCATTGTACACCACAAAAGCAACTCCCATAAAAGATACAAAGGAAGCCAGATACTCCATGAATCTGAAGCGCCTTCTGATCACATCCAGGAAAATGGCCGTTATTATAGGGGCAGTAGACACGATGATTGACGCATTTGAAGGTGTCGTGAACTTCAGGCCAGTGTTCTCACCGAAGAAATACACGGTTATACCCCATAGTCCTGCGAGGATAGCATCTTTGCGCAGAGGATACCTCCTCCAGCGTGTTATCACGCCCAGAAAAAGATAGGAAATTAGGAACCTCATCAGCGCTACAAGAGATGGAGAAAATTCGTGTACAGCGTATTTTGTAGCTATGAAAGAAACACCCCAGAAAAGAACAACAAGAGAAACATCTATATAAGCTCTCATCCCATTGATACCCCCATGATTGGGGAGTGGAGCTGTAAGCCGGATTCTGTCGAGGGCGGTCATCTATCTGG
>JAGGZV010000073.1 GCA_021161835.1 Thermotogae bacterium
CCGCCAGAGATTGTGGCTATAGCATAGAGGTAGTTGTCATACGATCCCACATATACGGTTCCGTCTTTTCCTATCGCTGGGCTTGACCAAACCCAGTTGCCAATTCTGAACTTCCACTTCAATGTACCATCAGGGTTGATCGCGTAGAGGTAGTAATCATAAGACCCCACGTATATCGTTCCGTCAGGGCCTATCGCAGGGCTTGATTCAACATTACCGCCTGTTTTGAACTTCTACTTCAATGTACCATCAGGGTTGATCGCGTAGAGATAGTCATCATAAGACCCCACGTATATCGTTCCGTCAGGGCCTATCGCAGGGCTTGAGTAAACACACCAACCAGATTTGAAGCTCCACTTCAACCTATAGAAAACAACTGTAAAGTTTACTTCAGTTGCTTTGTTAACCGTTATTTCACGTTCTCCCAGGACACAATCTTCTGGCCATTCTACTTTTATTTTCACCTCGCCTTTTAAGCCTTTTTCCCAGTAGCCGTTTTCATCTGTTGTAACAGGTTTATAACCACCGCTGAAAACTATTCGTACTCCTGGAACACTTCTTCCATCTGGTGTTTTGACGTATCCAGATACCGTGTAGTCTGGCAGTGAATATGCTTTCTTGACTATCACACCTTTTTCACTTTCCTTGAGGGTTATTGTTTCTGCCACTATTCCGTATCCTTTTTTCGTGAGTTTCAATTTGTAAGATGCTTCAACAGGTAGTTTTAAGCTGACAGGAGTTGTACCTTTGTATGTTCCGTCAATATAAACGTCTGCGCTGGAGGGAGTGCTTGCAATTTCTAAAACAGCGCAAGCCTGCAGTTTTAGGTTTATGGCTTTCTCTTCTTTCAGCGCTACATTTACATCACGTTCTGCATACCAGTAACCTTTTTGGAGCGTTAAACGCCCCTTTATTGGTGATTCCTTGATTATTTCCAGCGGTGTTGTTCCTATGTACTCACCATTCAGATAGACTTTCGCACCTGATGGAGCGCTGTCAATGGAAAGTTTCGCTTTAAGATGTTCAAGAGTGTAGTTTTTTACAACAGCGGATGGATGATCTGGTAAAGTTATCACTTCTTCTATCGACTCATATTCCTCTTTTTCCAATCGGATCTTGTGTTCTTCACCACCAAGAAAATTCGCAAAGTAGGGTGTGACTCCAGCGTATTTTCCATCCACATAAAGTTTTGCACCAGGAGGTGTTGTCTCTATTTTTAACGAAACTATCGGGTATAATTTCGCTGAAACACTTTTCGAACTTCCAAGTGGGATATCCACGTTTAATGAAAAGTCCGCGTAGTTTTCTTTCTTGAGTATGAGCTCACCTCTGATTGCTTTCTCCAGGGAATATTCAAGGGGTGTTTTTCCTATGTAGTTGTCATTGAGATAAACCTCAACATTGGAAGGATCAGAGGTTATTTTGAGTCGAGCTTTTAAATGTTCAAGCCTGACATGAAGTGTCATAACAGGACCTTTGGATGGAATCTGAAGGGTCGTTTCATACGGTTTGTAATCTTCTTTTTCAAGGCGTATTCGGTGTTTTTCAGCCACGGTCAGATAAACTGTCACTGGCGAGTCACCGTGTGTTATACCCTTGTACTCTCCATCAACATAGACTTTGGCACCTTCTGGTTCTGAAAGTATGGTGATGGATCTTCTCGCCACAATACCAAAGATCTCTTTCGTGTATTCTTCTTTGTGACCAACGGTAAAACCGAACACCAGATCTTCTATTCTGGAGGAGGTTATCCTCACAACGTGCTTTCCACCTGTAACCTTTATTCTGAACGCATCTTCTTCAAGTTTACCTGCAAATTTTCCATCGATGTAAACTTCTGCGTTTCTGAGCGCATCATTTTTGGGCACGAGAACCAGAAGAGAATTTCCTTCAGGTATGTACTTTTCCGCTTTCTCCGGTTTGGAAGGAACATACTGCGTGAATTCTGACTCCGGTTCTTTCACACCTTCACATCTTATTCCAGATCCATAAGCCTTTATAGCTGTTTTGATGTCTTCAAGAGTTTCTTTCGTACCTTCGCTCAAATATTTCTTTATCTTTTCCTTCACGTATTCAAGCCCTTCTCCCCTGCATTGTTTCCCTTCAACTATGGCTTTTATCTTTTCGTATTCTATCTGTGTGAGCTCGCCTTTTGTATACAAAGCTTCTATCTCTCTCTTTAATGCTTTTTCTTTTCCCTTCAATGTTTGTATCACTTTCAAATCCTGCGAACCTGAGCTTAAAGGATGTTGTCGGCCTTTCGAAAGTTCCTCCACTCTTTTCTTTACATAGTTATATAACTCACCGGACTTTACCCATCCGTCTTCATCAACATCGGCTTTACCTTTGAACCCTTCCACAAGTGCTGTGGTGAATATCCCTCCACTTTCATCCGGCATCTCGCGAGATATCTCGTTCCCCTTGCTCGAAGTTATAACGAATTCCTTGCTCCGTACTTTGAAACCTTCTTTGACTATCCTCACACTCCTCAAAGGTCTGCCTTTAACTATTGATCCTGAATAACATGCATCTATGAGCCATATGACCCTGACATCAGAGTGCACATACTTCCGCAACCTGCTGAACGATACCCATGTGTATTCATCTTCAGGATCTGCATCGGATGGAATGAAGTGGAACTCTCCTTCTTTGCTTATCCCATGCCCCGCATAGTAGAAAATCAACGTATCGCCATCTTTCAATGAAGATATCCATTCTTTGAATCCTTTCAGAAACTCCGTATAACCAGGATTCTCCAGTAGCTTTATCTCAACCCCAGGTATTTTGTCCATAACATCTTTGAAATTCTCCGCGTCTTTCTCAGCAAGTGGCAACGGCATGATAGTTTCGTCCTCGTAAGAGGAAACATGTGCAATAAAAACCTTTGTGGTGGAAAACACCAGAGTGATTAACAAAAGAAAAGCAACCATCACTACTCTTTTCATGCCTATCATACCCCCATTACGCTTTTATTCATTCTTAATTCTACAATATGAACGAAATGTATGAGAAACACCTGAAAATATAACAGAAAGTGTTTTTTGCAATGCGGATTGGTTGTGTCAAGTAAATTGTGTCTCTTCATAAACGTTAACACTTAGTACAGA
>JAGGZV010000001.1 GCA_021161835.1 Thermotogae bacterium
GAGGACGTTTGAACGGAACGTTAAACAATGTTATGGATGTGATTACGCACATCTGTGCGGTGTTGTGAGCTGGCTGGAGGATGAAAAAAGTGCAGAACGGGAATGATCTCTTCATATCAGCCGGTGCCGGAACAGGAAAGACCCATCGAATTTCGCAGATATACGTTGAGATTCTGGAATCCTCACCTGGCATCGATGTGGAGAACATCGTCGCCATAACCTTCACCCGTAAAGCTGCCAGGGAGATGAAGAACCGTATAAAGAAGATGATGGAGGATAAGATGCGTTCTGGAGGATCATCCCGGTGGAGCAGGTTGTTCTCCTCGCTGGCCTTTGCCTGGATAACGACGATCGATGCCTTCGCCAGACGAATACTGGAAGAATCGGGTTTGCTGGTGGGCTATACCCCCGGCTTGAAGATCGCATCCGTTCCCAATTTGCGGTATATACTCAACAAATCTGTACTCTACCATCTGGCCAGCGATTCCTCGCTACTGGAGCCTCTTTTGAAGTTGTATACCATAGACGATCTGATATTCCTTCTCGAAGATGCTATTCTGAACAGACGCTATCTTCTGCAGAATTCCACCCCCATCGTTTCCGATCTTTCAAAACCCCTGTGTGAAGATGGGAACGTGGAAGATGTACTTTTGAAGGCGAATCAAGCTTTCAAGAAACTCTTCGACAGAGTATACGACACCTTTTCCGGTGAACTCAGGGCCAACGAGTTGACCGATTTCTACGGTGTACTCCTGGATCTTCTGGACATGCTGAAGAAGAACCAGTGGATCAGGGAAAGATACGCGAAGAAGTTTCGTTACATCATCGTGGATGAGTTCCAGGACACCAATTCCCTGCAGAAGGAGATAATAGATCTTCTCCGCGGTCCCAAAACTTCCGTGATCTACGTGGGCGATGTGAAACAATCAATATACCGTTTCAGAGGTGCAGAAGTTGAAGTTATGCTGAAAACGGGCGAAGAAATTGACAGAAGAGGTGGGAGAAAGGAGTCTCTGAAGAGAAACTATCGTTCGCATCCCGGTCTGGTGCGTTTCACGAACACCCTATTTTCGAAGGTCTTTAGCGATGAATTCTCCCGATCGTCCGGCTTGCGGTACGAACCCTTGGAGCCTGTAACGCTGGAAGGTGAGAAACCCGACCCCAGACCTGTGAAAGTGCTGCTCTGTGACGAACGTGAGGAAGAGGCGGTCGCGAAATTCGTGGCGAACATCGTTGGGAAAGAGATGGTGTTTCTGGAACGCCAGATCATGGATGGAGAACTCAGACTCGTGGGAAAAAGGCGCAGAGTGAGGTACAGGGATATAGCCATATTGCTGAGGAGGATGAGATCGTCTGGAGGAGGAGGCGCGGCGAAGATCACCGGTGCTCTGGAGAGGTTGAACATTCCCTACTATGTGGTGGGTGAGAGGGGATTCTACGACATACCCGAAGTGGCGGGTGTGATGGCAGCTCTGCGGGTTATCGCCAACACGCTGGACGATGTGGCACTTGTCACCTTACTTGGTTCACCCATCGTTGGCCTGGATCTCAACGATCTGATCATGATAAAACATGAAGCTTCCCTGAAAGGTCGCAGCATGTTCGAAGCCATGATGAATCTGACCATCCCCGGTGCCAGAGGAGAAAGGCTGGAAAAACTGAAAGAAACGTTGAAGAAGTACCTGCCATTACGCGTTGTCATGAAACCCAGTGAACTCCTCGAAGGTTTCGTCGACGATATGGACTACGAATCCTTTCTGTCTGCCTTCGATCCTTCCGGAAGAAAGAGAGCGAACCTGAGAAAACTCATAGCCGTTGCTCACTCACTGGATGAGGTGGGAATATCCCTGAGAGAGCTGGTGAGAAGACTCGAAAGATTCGGGGTCATAGACGAGGAACAGGCTTCGACCGAATCCGAAGAGACCGATGCCGTCAGAATAATGAGCGTCCACAGGGCGAAAGGGCTGGAATTTTCCATAGTGATCGTGGCGGATACCGCCTGGAGAAAAACGCATCTGGATACTCGATTGCTTTTCACCGAGGAAACCCCGAAGCGTTTCACCCTCCTGCCTGGAAAGGAGATGGTGGAAAACGGCACCATCGTGAAGGTGGAGACGAAGGGAGAGACGACCTTACTGGGTGAGCTGGTCGAGATGGAAAAGAAGAAAGAAAATGAAGAAGAAAAGAGACTCCTGTACGTTGCAACCACGAGGGCGGTGGATCTTCTGGTGATAACCTTCCCGATGATCGGCTCCAGAAGCAACATGCCGTGGCATACGTTGCTCACGAAGCATCTCCTGATACTGGATGACGATGATGTGGAACTTCTGCCTGATTATCGTGATGTGGTCGATCTGCTGACAATAAGAGATCTAGACGTTCGCAAGGATGTGGGGAAGGTCGATCAACATCCTGCACGTGCTGAAAAGCCGGATTTGAGGTACATGAGCAGAATAGAACGCGCATCCTATAAAGAGTACATAGCTCCCACACTCATAACAATGGATGGTGGCAGGGTTGTGGATGTGGATAAGATCGAATTGTGGGAGGCGCTCGATCCCAGACAGCTGGGTGTACTCGCCCACCATCTCATGGAAGCCGTTGGTGTGGAAGGGATGAGCCTGAAAAGCATCGGCGCCCTAGGTACCCCCGCCCATCCGTCCATTGTTGACAGACTGCGCTTCACACCCGGAGATCTCCAGGAGGTGTGGAAATATCTGAAGAATCTCGTGGATCATCCTTTGATAAAGGAGATCGAAAATTCCCGCGTGGTCTGGAACGAATACGAAATCACCAGGCCCTTCGATAGATACATGCTCTACGGCCGCGTGGACAAAATCGTAAAGATCGATGATGGCTGGAAATTCTTCGATTTCAAGTTCGCCACCATGGACGGCGATGTGGAAAAATACGAATTTCAGATGAGATTCTATCTCTACATAGCCAGGGATCTGTTCTCACCGCTGTTGGGCGGCTACATATTCTTCCTCAAAGATGGCCGCTACAGGTGGGTGGAACTGAAGGAAGACGAAATCTCCGATTTCGAGGAGGAGTTGAAAAGAAAAATAGAGGAATTTCATAGAACTCTCATCGGAGGGTGATGGGTGATGCGAGGTGCGTTGTTTCTTTCCATATTGATGATTGTGGGTGTGATGCTGATGGGCATGACTCCTGAAGAATACGTCAAACAGCACAAAAATGAGCTAAGCTGGCGGATCATGGGGGAGGAGACCCTGGAAGATGGGATGAGGCTCGTCTTCATCGAGTTGAAAAGCCAGGTCTGGCGAAATATCGAGTGGAAACACACGCTCGTGGTGGCCTTCCCACCCAACATGGTGAGGAAAGACGTCGCCGTTCTGCTGGCGGGTGGAGACGACGCGGAAGAAGAAATGATGGAAAACCTCTGGTTGCCAAAAGTGTTCAAATTGCCTTTTTGCGCGCTGAGTTCTGTGCCCAATCAACCGCTCTTCGGAGGTTGCAGAGAAGATGCCCTGATAGCCTACACCTTCGAGAAAACCTTCGAAATGCTGGAGGAAGACTGGCCCCTTCTTTTACCCATGGTTCAATCCGTAGTTGCTGCGATGGACGCTGTGCAGGAATACACGAGAAGCCTCGGTGCCGAAATCGACAAATTCGTCATCACCGGTGCTTCCAAAAGAGGCTGGACCACCTGGCTCACCGGTGCCGTGGATTCCAGAGTTGTGGCCATAATCCCCATGGTTTACGATAACCTCAACCTGCCACTTCAAATGAAGCACCAGCTGGATTTCTGGGGTAGGTACAGCGAGAAGATATCCGACTACACCGAAAGGGGTTTACCCGATAAGATTTCCACACCCATTGGAAAAAAGCTCGTGAAGATCGTGGATCCTTACTATTATCTTGAAAAGATAAAAGCTCCCAAGCTGATAATCATAGCCACCAACGACCGATACTGGCCTATAGATGCGGTCAACTTTTACTTCGATGATGTTCTGCCTCCCAAATATATTCTGTACCTTCCCAACGAACGTCACAGCTTCAAAAACTACGGCCTGGTGGCAACAGCTGCCGCCGCTTTCGTGCACGCGGCACTCGATGACAGGTTGCCGCGATTCGAGTGGAAATGGGAGGGTAACCTGCTCGAGTTCACGCTGAACGTGGAACCCGAGGAGGTCAACCTCTGGTTTGCACGTTCAAACGTGAAAGATTTCAGAAACGCGCTCTTCATCCGCAGAAAACTGCCACCCACCACCAGAAAGGTGAGGGTACCGACCGTGCACGGGAAGTACACCGTTGCCTTCGTCGAGGTGGTCATTCAGAGCGGCGATATGAAGCTGCGAATGTGTACCAACGCAAAGGTTTTCGAATGAACAGGATGGGAGTGATGAGAATGCGGTTGTTTCTGTTGATGTTGCTTGCCGGTGCAAGCCTTTTCGCCATCGACTTTTCTCCGGTGCTGGGACACACCGATCACCTTACCTACAGAGTACACGTTTACGAAAATGGGTATATTTTTGTGAGATATCCGGAGTTCACCTTTGAAAACGCAAACACCGCTTTGCTGAATGAAAGGGTGGAAAGCATTGTGGAAAACATGTGGCGATACTGGGCGAAAGACATAGAGAACAACATAAGGGAAGGTTTCGGTGACAGAACCAGTTACGCCCTGGATTTTCAGATAACGCTTGTGACGGACAGGCTGGTGAGCATGACCTTCGAGGATTACGCCTTCCTGGGGGGAGCCCACGGTAACGGCTTCATGCGCTCGTTGAATTTCGACATTGAGCGTGGGACGGTGCTTCAGCTGAAAGATCTCTTCGTGGACGGTGCGGATTACATCGCTCAGATAAATCATTTCATGCGCGAATACTTCCAGCGTGTGCAGACGATAGCCCCCTTCAAAAGCATAAAAGAAAACCAGGATTTCTACGTCACAAGGCGTGGCCTGATAATCTTCTTCCAGAGATACGAATATACCCCATATGCGGCGGGAAATCCCGAGGTATTCATACCCTTTTCTTCTCTGCATGGGTTGAAGGATTGGGTTATGAAAATTTCGCGGTGAGGTGGTTCACAAGAAAAATGCTATAATTTTCGCAAAAATAATGATGAAACCAGCACAAAACATGGGCAATCACGCCTCTTCATACGATATTGAGGAAACGGTAGAGGTGATCCACATGCATTATTCCATCGTCGATGGCGTTATCTTCATAGAAGGTTTCCATCCTCAAGCCAGGCTCATAAAGGATATAGAGGTGAAAATACGGGGCAGCTTCTCACAAACTCATCTGGAATGTTTGAACGATGTGAAGAAAAAGATGGCCATCGAAGTCAGGAAGTTGAAGGGAAACTGTGTGATAAACTTCGAACACGGCCAAAAGAGCACCTCTCCCATAACTTTTATGGGTATGGATACCATCATGTGGTTCGGAAGAGGCACGGTCGCCGTTTTACCGGAAGACGTGGCTTGCGAACTTATAGCGGAAAAGGGGTCGTATAAGTAGGGAGCCTTGTTATAATACAGTTGAATCATCGAATTGAGAGGAAAAGGTGTGTAAAGTGGAGGAATTTTTAAAGTTATTAAATCAGGGACGATTCGAAGAGACTGTAGAAATCCTCGAAAAACGTGATATATCTTCTCCCAGTGTCTTCACGATCTTGGGAATGGCTTACTTCAAACTCGGGAAAGTAGGTAAAGCACTGGCAAGTTTCAAAAAAGCTGTGAAGTTAGATCCTAACTGTGTTGATGCGCGTTTCAATCTCGCCGAGATATACCTTCAACGTGAGAAATATTCCAAGGCAAAAGATAACATTATTGAAGTGCTTTCCAGAAATCCAGGAGATTGGGCTGCTCATGATATTCTGGCGACTATTCTTTGCTTTGAAGGATTTTATGAAAGTGCGTTGCTAGTGCTCAAGCGTGCGATATCCCTTGCACCTGATGAAGTCAGGTCACAGCTCAAGGAAAAGCTTGATAGCTTGAAAGTAAGAATGGAAATTGTTCAAAAACTTCCAAAACTTGCTTTTGTATGTGGAAAAGGTGTGGATAATTTTATAGATGATATAATAAAAGGTCTTCAAAATGATTATTGGATACAGCGCCGTGCTGTAAAATCACCTAAGGAAGTTAAGGCAGCCATAGATTGGGCTGACATGGTTTGGTTTGAGTGGGCGGATGAGGTTGCAGTAGCAGGAACAAATTATATCGGTATAAAAGGCAAACCAACGCTTGTACGTTTGCATAGTTATGAAGCATTTTCAAGCGAGCCTCTGAAAATCAACTGGCAGGTTGTAAACATGCTTATATTCGTGTCTCATCATATGAGGGAAATCTTTTTTGAGTTTTTTCCTTCCCTGAAAAAAGAAATATCGAACACAGAAGTTGTGTACAACGCTGTGAATATAGAAAAGATACCCTTTAAGGAGAGAGAACCTGGTTACGAAATTGCATGGGTAGGATACATAAGACCAGTAAAATCCCCAGCTATGGCTATTCAGATAATCTATGAGCTTGTCAAAAAGGATCCTAGATACAGATTGCATTTCGCTGGTGATCATCGTGAAATGGTTATCATGGATGCTTATTTGAAAACTATTATAAAAAGATTGGGTTTGGAGAACAACGTGATACTGCATGGATGGGTGGAGGATATAAACGAATTTCTGGAGGATAAGAATTATCTTATTCATACCAGTCTACACGAAAGTTTTGGATACGCGATTGTGGAAGCCATGGGAAGAGGTATAAAACCGGTTATTCACTGGTTCAAAGGTGCGGATAAGTTATACGACAGAGATTGGTTATTTGTGTCTATAGATGATGCTGTAAGGATGATCACGGAAGATGTTTACGATTCTTCACGTTATAGATCGTACATTGTGGAAAAAGGTTGGACAATAGAAAATCAGGTCAGGAAAATAAAGAAAGTACTTGCTGAAATGAGGTGAATACATTTTGAAATACATTCTGATCAGCGCAAATGAAGCGGCTAAGGAATTGAATGAGCTGGTTGAGGTGCTGCCTGACGAAAGCACTCTCTATAAAATATCTGATCTAATGTGTTCGACTGGTCATTATCATACACTAGCTAGAGTTATGCTTGATATGCTTGAACTTGTAAACGAACCTACACATTATAAAACGATAACCGACATTCTTTTCAATATAGGCCGTATTGATTTAATTGAAAAACATCCAGTGCTTGAAAATTTTCTTACCAACGATCATGTCAGGTTTATAAAATCTGTATCGAGTGGAACATCTCCTAATCTCAAAAAAGTATTGGTGTTAGATCATTATAACCGTTTTCCAATGACAAGTGTTATTTCGGAAACGTACATGATCTGGCGTCTTTTGGTGAATTCGCGTTATTTGAACGAATATAGCGATGTACTGACAAAAGCTATTCAATGGGCTGATGCTATATGGATTGATGGACTAGCGGAAAATACTTTATTCTTCCTTGAGAAGATATCCAGATTGTCGAAGACGGTTATTCTAAGGATCATGGTAAGGAATCCTGTAATTTGGTTGGACCTGGAAGAAGAAAAGGATCTTTTTAAAATGATCGACTGGGTGGTTTTTACGTCTGATTTCTGGAAAGATTATTTCAAATCAGCTTATCCCCATACATTCGATGCTTTTGCAAATCGAACGAGTGTGGTTTATCCACATATGGATGTTCCGCCTCATCTTTTCAAAAAAGCACATGAAATTTCCTCCGGGAAGGTGCTAATAATAGTTCATGATGAAACGACTGCCCCTCTTGCCGCTCAGATCGCTTTGAATCTTAAATCCAAAAAGAATGTAACTATGCTGATAAGAGTTGAAATGACGAGATTGGTGCATTATATAACCAGATTCTGTGAAAGTTTCTTGGATAGCAGTGTACCAATAATAAACAAAATTACAGAGGAAGACTTGAAAACATTTGAGTGGATAATCTCTATAGGAGTGGATTTTCAATTTATAGAGGAGATTTTCAAACTTCTCTCAAGAGGGTATAGAACTTTGGTGCATGCAAACCCTCACACTATTTCAGTTATCCCAAGCTCCATTTTGTTCAACAGCATTTCTGAGTTGGCACATATGCTTGAGCAAAATGAATATGCCTTAAATCCTGAGGACTTTAGCCCTTTTTATGTAGAATCGGTCAGAAAGCAGGTTGAACTCACGATAGAGAAAGCTGTTTAAGCCAGAAATTCTGCGGTCTTCAAGGTTTCTCATATTCCCTATCTTCTCCATACTTCAACCTCTCTGTTACTCGAACGTAAGGTATACATGCGTATACTATTAGTGGACGCGCGTCCGGAGAAAAACTTATCCGAGGGGTGATATCGTGGCGATAGGTGACACCGTGCAGGTTGGTGAAAAGGTGAAAAGAGTGAGGCTGGTCTGGGATACTGGCGAAGTGGACGAAAACGGCAACCCCATTTTCAGAAGACAGAGCGTGCTCGTGGAGGAAAGCGCAACCGAACAGGATTGCTACGACATAGCGTATTTGCTCGCATCTCTGAGCAAAAACGCGCTTTCCGGTATAAGCGTCAGTGAGCTCGTGGAGCTTGGACCAATAACATAAGGGGGGATGACGTGTGAAAACACTGCAGATGATCTGGCGTGATGCGACAACCGGGAGAAGCCGAAGGGTTATTCTCAGGGATCCCAAAGACGATCTGACCTCCGAACAGGTTCAGAACGTCATGAGCCAGCTTAAAGAGAAACACATGGTGCCCGATTCCTACGATGTGGACCAGGCCAGCGTGATCGACAGAACCACCAACGAGCTCTTCAACTTGATCTGAGGTGAGACGATGCTGGGGTTTCTGAAAGGGTTGATACCGTTGGCTGTGACACTCGTTGAAATGCCGGGAGAAGGAGAAAAGAAAAAACTCGCCGTCAAAGAAATGGTGAGTGATGTTCTGGAAAGCTTCAACCTGAACATACCCGATCTCGCCCTGGAGATGATAGTGGACTATGCAATCGACCACATTGTTGAACGATTCAACTCTTCAGGCTGGAAAGATGAACTGCAGACGGAGGAGATCTGAATTCGAATACGAATCTCTCGCCAGAAAGATAGCCTGGAGATTCTGGAAAAGATACAGGGTGGATTCGTGGGAAGATCTGTATCAAACCATCTGGTATCTTCTGTTGCATGGGAAAGGAAAATGCGAAGAAAAATACCTTCCAAACTACGTGACAATGAAACTCAAATCACATCTGACAAGAGGCGAGAAACTACCCGGCACGCTGGACTTACCCTTCAATCTGAAACCGCCATGGATCGTGATCGAAAAACTTGGAAAGCACGAAAAAGCAGATAC
>JAGGZV010000090.1 GCA_021161835.1 Thermotogae bacterium
TTCGTGTGATGCTTCCGGAGATCCGGCTACTCCCGTGATAACCGGGCGTGTCAACACCGAATCGATGAAGGTGGGGGAAGATTCCGCACCTCTGGAATGGGGAAATAAATACTACTGGCAGGTCAGGATGCTCTTTTACAATTCGTCCGGTGAGCAGGTTGGAACGTTGAAAAGTTCAACCGCATGCTTCGAAACAAGGGAGGAACCGAAACCCTTGATAATTTCACCGACAAGCACGGAGCTGAAACCTATTAAATACACCGTGAGATGGGCTTTCAACGGTACGGAATACGTAAGCGGATACGAGGTGCTGGTAGATGGCACACTGAAGAGTACAACCACAACCGCAACCAGTTGTGTAATAGATTTCTCCGGATACAGCGGGAATGAAGTGAATGTGATGATAAAGGCGATCGAAGTGTACAATTACGACTCCACAGTTGAAAAACGAGTGTACGAAAGCGATCCCGTTACTTATGAGGTCGAGTGACAGTGTCGTCTCTGGATTCCATCAGCTTGAAGTAACAATCGGTGCAAACGGCTATGTATTTTTCGCTGCCACCGATGTCTATTTCACCACCATCGCCAACGGTCTTGTAAGAGAGGGTGGCATTGTATTCTCCACATATATGACAAACGGCCTTTTTCTTTATGACCTCGTTGGCTATGGCCATCACCAGTGCGGTGGTCTGGAATGGATTGCGAAGGTAGCTCATATCGAGACCGGCGCAGAAGACGTCCATTCCATCGTCGGCGAGTTTACGCACCACTTCCATCAGTGTCGATGGGAAGAACTGGATTTCGTCGATGAACACGGCCTTCACTTCCGGGTGAAGGTGGTTGAAGATCTCGTATGGGTCTTTTACAACGATTGCGTTGACTCGGTTACCGGAATGTGATACGATTTCCTCGATACCGTAACGAACATCGATGTGAGGTTTGAAAACGCGGTACGCTTTTTTTCCGAGATCGTAGATTTCGATGAAGGAAAGGAGTTCGGAAGTTTTTCCTGAAAACATCGGGCCAACTATTACGGTGATCTTGCCCGCCACGATTCCACCATCCCTTCGTTGATCATTCCGTTTAAAAATATAACATGGGAGGGCTGGATATGGCAGTGAGTATGAAGGGTAAGCATCTGTTGAGCATATCCGATCTGACGAAGGAGGAAGTATACCAGATCCTGGAAACTGCAAAGACTTTGAAGCAGGATCTGTTGATTGGCAGAGCGCACGAACTACTCAAGAACAAAACATTAGGGATGATCTTCCAGAAACCCTCTTTGAGAACGCGTGTGGCTTTTGAAGCCGCCATGACACAGCTTGGAGGCCACGCCATATATCTGGGACCGGAAGACATAAAGCTGGGCAGGAGGGAGACCACAGAAGATATAGCCACCGTTCTGTCGAGGATGGTGGATGTAATAATGGCCAGGGTCTTTGGACACGACATCGTGGAGGAACTGGCGAAGTACTCCCGCGTACCTGTTATAAATGGTCTCAGTGATTTCGAACATCCGACACAGATTCTGGGAGATTTGCTGACGATTTGGGAAAAATTTCAAAGACTTGAAGGTTTGAAACTTGCCTACGTGGGCGATGGCAACAACGTGGCCCACAGTCTGATATACGGTGCGGCAACCGTTGGGATGCACATCTGGGTCGCCTCACCTAAAGGTTACGAGCCATGCGAAGAGGTCGTGAAGAGGGCACGTGAAATAGCCACCGCCACGGGTTCAGAGGTGGTGATAACCAACGATCCTGTCAAGGCGGTGAAGGATGCCGATGTGGTTTACACCGATGTGTGGGCGAGTATGGGACAAGAATCGGAAGCGGAGGAGAGAAAAAGGATATTCCAGGATTATCAGGTGAACGAGGCTCTCTTCGAAAAGGCCAAAGATACGGCGATATTCATGCACTGTTTGCCGGCACATTACGGTGAGGAGGTTACATACGATGTTGCCAGAGACAGAAGGAGTGTGATATTCGACCAGGCGGAAAACAGGATGCATTCCATAAAGGCGATACTCGTTCACGTTACGGGATGAGGAGTCAGCATGGAGGCCGAATTCGTGTATCCAGATTACGGTCCAGCTTCCATATGTGGGCTGGCAAATGGTATATTAAAACATTATGGTTTGTCGCCGCTACATCCTGCACTGGATATCTCCGATTTCGTTGGGAAGTCGGAAAGGTTACTGCTCTTCATCGTTGATGGGCTTGGCATAGAAAACCTAAAAAAACTGGTAAAGAACAGGTCTTTCAACATAATAGGAAAGGTGGAATGGCAGAGATTGACTTCCACCTTTCCTTCCACCACAGCAACGGCCATTACGACCCTGTCGACAGGTCTGACACCCATAGAGCATGGCATCATCGGATATATTCTCTACTTCAAGGAATTTGGAACGGTTGCCAACGCTATAGAAATGTGTCCCATAGGTGGTAAAAGGGATATGCTTTTACACATGGGGTTGAAACCCGAAAAGTTCCTGCAGAGAGAAACGATATTCCAAAAGCTTTCCAGCGCTGGCGTGGAGGTTTACAGCATAACACATTCTAGGCTGGTCAACACGGGTTTCAACCGTGTGATAGCACAGGGAGCACATCAAAAGGGCTTCTACGGATTGAGCGACATGTGTACAACGGTTTTGAACATCTTCAAAGGGAAACGTTGTCCGGTTTTTGTGAGCGTTTACTGGGGCCTGGTTGACACCATGGGACACAGATACGGAGCCGATGGAGAGATATACCAGCGGGAAGCAACGTTGATTTTGAGAACTCTGGAAGAAGAACTTCTACCGCGTCTGGAAGAGGATGTGGTGATGATGATAGTTTCAGATCACGGGCAGATACCCACCTCCTGGGAGGACGAAATCTGGTGGTCGCGAGAGGATGAAATATACAGATTTTTGAAGATCTTACCCACCGGTGAACAGAGGATGATGTATCTGCACAGTGGCGATGTTAAGGGACTCATGGAATATCTTATGAACAATTACGATCAGCGTCTGGCTCTGTTCACTGCATCAGAAGCTGTGTCCAGGGGTTTGCTGGGTGAGGGTACTCCGCATCCGTACGTGTTCGATCGCATGGGGGATCTGATACTCGTGGCTCGAAAGCGTTTCTCTTTCAATTTCAGGTACACGGGCCAGGAGCAGAGTTTGGGAGGGCGTCATGGAGGACTTTCCCGGGAGGAAATGATAGTTCCACTGATCGTTTTGAGGAGGTAATGATCCTGGAGGAGAATAGGAAGGTGGGAATGTGAAAATTGCGTTGTTGCATTTCCGTGCGGGATTGATGGATGGTGTATCACTGGAAATGGAAAAGTGGAGGAAAGTGCTGGAAAAGAGAGGACACCAGGTGGTCATGGTCGCGGGCAACAGAAATCCGCGTGTCGACGTGAGTATAAAGGAAATACAGTTTGATGAACCCATAAACTCTGCTCTCGATAAGAATATATTCGACAGTCTGGAAGATTACACGCCTTCCGGGTTAATGAATGCCGTGGAAGAACGTGCGGAGTTGATACGCAGTAAGTTGAAGGGAATACTGAGGAACTTCGAGCTGGTGATCGTCAACAACGTCTGGTCGCTGGGGATAGCTTTACCAGTTGGTCTGGGTCTCTACAGATGCGCACGTGAGATGAAGGCAAGGTTCATAGGTCACCACCACGATTTCTGGTGGGAGAGGGAGAGGCTTTCCAATCCCACAACCCGAGAGATCAGGGAGATCCTTGAGAGCGTTTTTCCACCTGATCTTCCGAATGTGCAGCACGTCGTGATAAATTCGATAGCCCGTGAGGAGCTTGTAAAAAGGAGAGGGCTGGAAGCCATGGTGGTTCCCAACGTGATGGATTTCGATTCTCACTTTCCCGTGAGCGAGGAGCTCAACGAGGCGATACGAACACGTGTTAACCTGAAGATGGGTGACCTGGTATTTTTGCAGGCAACCAGAATAACTCCACGGAAAGCGGTAGAGCTGGCTGTGGATGTTGTCAGGGCGTTCAAAGAGCTGGCGAAAGGTCGGGTGGGGATGCGTCTCTACAACGGTAGAACTTTCACGGGGCGTGTGGTGCTGGCCTTTTCTGGGATGTGCGAGGATGAGGAGTACAGAAAACGCCTGTACGAATATGCGGAAAGCCAGGGTGTGGAAATAATAGACCTCTACCGGTTCGTGGCGGAAGGAAGTAATGATTTCTTCGAGATATACAGCGTTGCCGATTTCGTGACTTATCCTTCCATAGTGGAAGGCTGGGGTAATCAACTCCTGGAGGCTTTGATTGCCAGAAAACCCCTGGTTCTTTTCGAATATCCGGTGTTTTTGAGGGATATTAAACCTTCCGGTTTGACCTACGTCAGTTTGGGTAGTTCCTTCGAAAAGGAAGAAGGTCTGGTTAAGGTGGATGAAACCACAATAGGGAGAGCTGCTGAAGAAATACTTGAGATCCTTTTCGATGAGCGTAGATACAGCTCCATCGTTGAAAGGAATTTCGAAATCGGTAAGGAAAAGTTCGGATTTTCAACTCTTGAGAAGATCCTCGAAGATTTAGGGATGTGAAGGGGACTTCCCGTCCAATGATGTATCATAATCGTTGAAGGAAACATGGAGGGATCCAGGTGGCGAAGCTCACACCCATGATGCAGCAGTACCTCAGTTTGAAAAGGGAACATCAGGATGCCATCCTCCTGTTCAGGTTGGGAGACTTCTACGAGGCTTTTTTCGAAGATGCGGAGATAGTCTCCAGAGAACTTCAAATAGTCCTCACCAGACGTCATGATGCACCAATGGCGGGTATACCACATCATGCACTCGACAACTATCTCAAGAAGCTTGTGGAAGCGGGATACAAGGTGGCAATATGCGATCAGGTTGAAGATCCTGCCCAGGCTAAAGGGCTCGTGCGCAGGGAAGTGACACGTATAGTAACACCTGGAACCATAGTGGAAGATGCCCTGCTTGGAGAAGAGAACAATTTCACCCTCTTCATACTTCCGAAGGATGAGAAGATATATTTCTCCCTCTGCGATGTATCCACCGGAGAATTCTATGTGGGTTCCGTCAATTCGCAGGATCTCGACGATCTCCTGGGAAGCGGTGATGTGAGAGAGATCCTTCTTCCTTTGAACGAGCATCAACGAGGGCGTGAAATCAAGAGACGTTTTCCCGGCATATACGTGGATTACCTTGAGGACTGGTTTTACGATGAGAAGAGGGCGGAGGAAGATGTGAAAGATCACTATGGATTTGTGACCCTGGAGCCTTTGGAGCTCTCGCACGAGGAGATAACCGCTGCAGCGGCGATGCTGAGATATCTCAAATTCATGCACAAGAGAGAGTTGAACTATCTGGAAGTACCAACATCACTGGTAAAGCGTGAAACCATGTTCCTGGATGCGAGCACCGTCGAGAATCTCGAGCTAACGGACAGCTCGGCCGGCAAGCAGAGATCTTTCTATCACACGTTGAAATCCACAAGGACTGGCATGGGAGCGAGATTGTTAAAATCCTGGATTCTCGCTCCATCGTTGAAGAAAGAAGAGGTGGAGGAAAGACTGGGGATAGTTCAATGCTTCGTGGAAGATCCTCCTTTGCTGGCAGAACTGCGTGAATATCTTGGTAGGGTTTACGATATAGAGAGGATCATCAGTCGTCTTTCGCTCAACAGGGTTACACCAGGCGATCTCGTGAATCTGCGTGCGACTTTGAGAGTGGTACCGTTGATCGTGCAAACGTTGAGTATTCGGGAGAAGCTCGAAAAGCTGGTTCGGGACGTGGAAACGTTCGAAGAACTTAAAGAATTGCTTGAAAAAGGACTAGCGGAGGAAGTGGAAGGGCTTCCCGGAGGGGGCGGGGTCATACGTGAGGGTTATTCCGGAGAGCTGGACGAAGCCCGTCAACTCCTTCAGGGGGGAGAAAAAATTCTGCGAGAATTCGAAGTCAAGGAAAGGATGAAAACGGGGATAACGGGTTTGAAAGTTGGATACAACAAGGTGTACGGTTATTACATAGAGATACCCAAGTCGCAGTCCAGGAGGGTGCCACGACATTACGAAAGGAGACAGACGCTGGTAAATGCCGAAAGATTCATCACTCCAGAACTGAAGGATTATGAGGACAAGGTTCTGCACGCTCAGGAGAAGGTTGAAAAGCTGGAGAAGGAGATTTTCAACGAAATATGTGAGAAGGTCAAGGAGCATATACCGGCTTTGAAACGTCTGGCCAGATGGATAGCCAGGGTGGATGTGCTGAGTTCGTTTGCGGATAACGCCTTGAAATACGATTATGTGAAGCCTTCCTTTTCGGAAGACGGCAGCCTCATCCTGAAAGGTTCGCGTCATCCGGTTGTGGAGAGATACGTTGACGAGTTCATACCGAACGATATAGAGATGAACAGGAAAGAAAGGTTCGTGATATTGACGGGACCCAACATGAGCGGAAAATCCACTTTCCTGAGACAGGTTGCATTGATAGCTCTGATGGCACAGATGGGATCTTTCGTACCGGCGGAGAAAGCGGTTCTTCCGATGTTCGACAGGATTTTCACGCGTATAGGTGCCAGGGATGATGTGGTATCGGGTAAAAGTACCTTTCTCGTGGAGATGATGGAGGTTGCAACGATCATCAGGCATGCAACGGAGAGGAGTCTGGTTTTGCTGGATGAGGTGGGACGTGGGACCAGTACCTTCGATGGTATAAGCATAGCCTGGGCGGTTTCGGAATACCTCCACAACGTCGTGAAGCCCTTCGTCATATTTGCCACTCACTTCACAGAGCTCACCGAGCTGGCCAGAATGTACAAAGGCATAGTCAATAAAACAGTGCTGGTCGAAGAGACCAGCAAAGGAGTCGTTTTTCTGCACAGGGTAGTGGATGGTGTATCCGATAGAAGTTATGGGGTCGAAGTGGCGAAACTGGCAGGCATTCCGCGGGACGTTGTTGAGAGAGCAAGAGAAGTGCTGGAGATAATCGAATCCAAAGCCGAGCTGGACAGGCGATTACGCATACTGAGTGACAGGGAGATAAAGAGGATAGCCAGTACACGAAAAAAGCGCTTCGTATCCAACCAGTTAAAGCTTTTCGAAGAGGAGGGAAAAGGTGATGCTGGGTAATCTTGCAGCTGCCGTTTCAAAACGTCCCATAGCCGTTTTGATGCTTTTGCTTTTAACGGTTGTGCTGGGTTTCATAGCTCTCACCAAAATGAATGTGGATATCCTACCCAACATAGAGTTTCCGTATGCCATAGTCATGGCATCCTACATGGGTGGAGGAGCGCTTGAGGTTGAGGAACTCGTGGTTAAACCCATAGAGGACATGGTGAGCATGGTGAGCGGGGTTAAGAGGTATTACTCCACTTCCTACGATGGGATGGGGTTGGTTTTCGTTGAGTTCGAATTGGACGTACCTCCCTCTGATGCGGTGATGAGGTTGGAACGTGCTGTTGAGGCTGCTTCAGCTTTTCTGCCTGAGGGAGTTAAAACCAGCGTTTTCGAGCTCGACCCTTCTGTGATACCAGTATACGTTTTTCTCACCACCGATGATGAAGAAAGAGTTGCGAATTTGGTGAGACGTGTGGAAGGGGTTGCCAACGTGGAAGTGGTGGGTACAAGCAAAAAATATGTTCGCATCTCCCTGGATCCTGACAAACTCAAACGTTATGAATTGAACCCCGCCGTGGTGGAGTACTTTCTCGGTGGTGGTTCCGTGTATCCCTTCGGGATAGTGGAAAACGAAAAAGGAGAAGCTTATCATGTGAGTATCGATGGGCGTTTTAAGAATATGGATGATTTACTGAACACCATAGTGGGATTCAGGGGTATGAAAAGCATGAGCGCACTCGGTGCTAGGAAGCCTTCTCCAGCTTTCATGGTACCGGTAAGACTGAAGAATGTGGCGAAGGTCGAAGTTGTGCAGGAAGAAGTACGTGGGGAAGTACGCGCAAACGGGGAACCAGGTGTTATCCTCATCGTGCGGAAACAACCAACCGCCAACACGGTGGATGTTGTGAACAGAATAAAGAAAGTGCTCAATGAGAATGGAGTGGCCTACAGTGAGCTGATCAATCAGGCAAGATTCACCGAACGTACCATCCGCAATCTCGTAAAGAATCTTCTGGTAGGTGCCACGGTCGCATCCATAGTGGTTTTACTCTTCTTAAGAAGTGTTGTTTCCATGCTGGTCGTGGTGTTCGCCATACCCATATCCTTCATGATAACGATAGTGGTACTCTATTTCTCCGGGCTGAGTCTCGACACGCTCACGCTGGGTGGTCTGGCGACCGCGGTGGGCATGCTGGTGGACAACGCAATCGTCGTGTTCGAGAACACCTACAGGCATCTTTCGATGCGTAAAAAATACCATGATGCAGCACGATGGGGAGTTGGGGAAGTGTTCGGAGCAATTTTCGCTTCCACGGTTACAACGGTGGTGGTGTTCGTACCGTTTCTGTTCGCCTCGAGTATAGGAGCTGTAATGTTCAGATATTTCGCGCTGAGCTTTTCCCTTTCCCTCTTCGCTTCGCTTGGTGTCGCCGTTCTGATGATTCCTGCTGGAAGTCGGTGGGTCAAAACACGTGAATGGATCGGGTTCGAGCGTTTCAAGGAAATGTACGTGAAAAGCCTCGATACTGTGCTCAACAGAAAAAAGATAGTGGGATTGGTGACACTGTTGTTGCTGATACCCGCTGCTCTGTATGTGGTGTACTCGCCGATGGATTTCATGCCCGATTTTGAAACAGATCTTCTCACGTTGGATTTCCTGGCTCCTTCTCAATATTCTTACAAAATGGTGGGTGATCTCCTGAAACCTCTGGAAGAGGTGGTGTTGGCCCACAAAGAGGAGTTTGGTATAGATTCGGTCTTTTCCACGGTAGGGGTTGTAAGTACTTACAGCCGGATATTCGGGCGTACGGAAAATTCGGCGCGTATGGAGATAAAATTTGCCGGACCATATAGGACAGTGGCGCAGAGGAAAGATCGCCTTCTGGAATTGATAAAAAGTGTGTTACCTGATTCTCTGGAAATGAAGGTCAGCAGATCGGGGGAGGAGATGAGTCAGTTCCTGGGACAGCCGGTCCAGATAACGGTGTATGCACGGGATTTGAAGGAACTGGAGGATGTTTCCAAACGCTTGAAGGAGAGAATATCCAGGATAGACGGTGTGGAGAGGGTGGAGACCAGTTTCGACAGCATGACCAGCGTTGTGAAGGTGAAGATAAACAGAAACGCCGCCGCCGTGAACGCCATGCTACCGGCCATGGTCTTCCAGCAGCTTCAGCCCTATACCATGGGTAAACCACTGGGAAACATCGAAATAGATGGGGAGATCTACCCGGTGAAATTGTTCTACGGGGCTTCCACTCCTTCACTGGAATCTCTTTCCAGGTTGGTGTTGACGAATTTCATGGGTGGAGATGTATACCTGGGTATGGTGGGAACATTCGGTATTCTGAGGATACCACCTGGCATCGAGCACTACATGGGTAGAAGGGTTGCATACGTTAACGTGACCGAGATCTCCGGATCCATAGGCAGGATATCCCGCAGCGTGACCGAAATCATGGAGAGAGAGTTTCCAGATCTCGAGTATGAGCTCGGCGGACAGCTGAGTTCGCTGGAAGAGACGGTGTCCGATTTGAAGCTGACCATATTCGTTGGAGTACTTCTGGTCTTCATGGTTCTTGCGGCACAATTCGAGTCTCTGTTGAGACCTTTCGTTGTTTTCATGGTTATTCCATTCATACTTGTGGGTGTGGCTTTCACGCTCCTCATCTTCAGGATACCCCTGAACGTTCCCGTTCTCGTGGCGGCGCTGGCTCTGGCCGGTGTCGTGGTGAACAACGCCATAGTCATGATAACCATGATGATTCAGTTGAAGGGTTCAGGATCTATACGTGAAACGGTTTTGAAAGCAGCATCCATACGTTTGCGTCCCGTGCTGATGACCACACTGACAACCGTGGCGGGATTGATACCTCTGGCCGTGGAGCGCGGAGAGGGTTCCGAGATGGAGCGTCCCATAGCTCTGACGATGATCTTTGGATTGCTGATAACGATGTTGTTCACCCTGTTTCTAATACCCATGCTGTTCGAACTGTTCGAAAGGAAGAGAGAAAGTTGAGGCTTGAGATAAGAGGGCTCAAATTCAGTTACGATGACCATGTCGCCATAGATTCCATAGATGCTTCCTTCGAAACGGGTAAAGCCGTGGGCATAGTGGGACCAAACGGTTCGGGTAAAACCACTCTTCTTAAATTGATAGCGGGCATACTTCCCGCTTCCGATGGAGAGATACTTCTGGATGGTTTTATCGCCGGCCCTGGCGAGCTCAGGAAACATGTGGGATATGTTTTCCAGAATCCTGATAATCAAATAATCGGTTCCACCGTGCTGGAAGACGTGGCATTCGGTCTGGAAAACACGGGAGTGCCGAGAGAGAAGATGCTGGAGAAGATAAGGTGGGCGCTGGAGAAGGTGGAGATGTGGGAGTTGCGTGAGAGAAATCCCTCAACACTTTCCGGTGGGCAGAAGCAGCGTCTGGCTGTTGCTTCCATGCTCGCCGTGAGTCCTACGTTCCTCACTCTCGATGAACCCACCTCCATGCTCGATATGAAAGGAAGAGAAGAGGTTCTTGTGGTTTTGAAGAAACTCAAGGCAGAAGGGCATGGGATAATCATCGCGACTCACGATGTGTATGAGATGTTGCTCTGCGACGAGATACTGGTGCTGGATGAAGGTAAGGTGAGATTCCATGTAACACTTGGTAGTGGTTGGTCCGGGGAACTCGCAAAATATCTGCCTGAATCATTTGAGATAAAAATAGCGGATTTCTGCGGTGTGAATCCCCTGAATTTGAGGGAGTTGATACGCGTTGGCGATTTCACTTGAGGGAGTGAGTTACGTTTATTCCAGAGGCACACCCTTTCAATGGTGTGCTCTCAGGAATGTGAATTTGAGAATAAAGGAAGGCACAGTGGTATGTGTGTTGGGCGGGACGGGTAGCGGAAAGACAACGCTGGCTCTTCTCCTGAACGGGATACTGCGTCCCACAACGGGAAGAGTGATCGTGGATGGAATGGATACAAAGGACAAAACGGTGGATATAAGAGAGATCAGGAGACGTGTGGGTATGGTGATGCAGTATCCGGAACATCAATTCTTCCTTCCGACGGTACGGGAGGAGCTTCTGTACGCTGCCAGGAATTATCTGGGTGATGAGATAGACGAAGAGCGCATTCTTGAAAAAATATGTGAAATCGTGGATCTGGATCGTCATCTGTTGGAGAAGAATCCATTCGAGCTTTCGGGTGGTGAGAAGAGGCGCATAGCCATAGGTTCGATACTGGGTTATGATCCTGTTTATCTGGTGATGGATGAACCCACCGTTGGGCTGGATAGTGCCGGAAAGAAGGCTTTTAAAGAGGTGCTCGTATCCATGAAGGAGAAAGGCAAAACCCTGGTGATAATCACACATGATCTGGATTTCTTTGTCCCGCTTGCTGATGAATTCGTGGTTTTGAAAGAAGGAAAGGTAATGTTCTCGGGAAGAAAGGAAAACTTCATAAAGAACATCGTGCCGAGACTGGAGGAATACGGTCTGAAGAGCACCTTGAAGTTGAGGCTTATGAGAAACCTTGAGGATTTCAGAGGTAGCGACGAAGATGAGCTGATCATCAGAGCTCTTTCGAAAGGTTTAATAACATGCCCTTCCTCCAGGGAGTGAGGATTCATCATTCAGTGGTGATACGAATCTTTCGAGCTCGAGCAGGTTGTTCTGGACGACAATGACTCTCAATTTTCTGACGTATTCCTCCCTCTCAATGGAATACATTTTCAGCGAGTTCAGAAGCTCGATATCATCTTTTTCCATGCGCATGATTCTGTAATCATCATAATAGGGATGGGTATTCAGGTTATGCACATAGCTTCTCACTGAATCCAGCAAACTGGGGAATATTTTTACCTCGTAGCTGGCACCATCGGGCTTTTCGAGCGGTTCCAATCCCAAACCCTTCTTGAAGACTTGCTCACCGAACAGGTTGTTCGCGTAGTGTACGAACCTTCCCGTTCCCCAGCCGGATTCTACTGCTGCCTGCGCCAGAGCCTGCCATATTGGGACAGGATTTATCCGCTTCTTCAATTCTTCGATGTTGGGTTCATCCAGAGCATATTTTTTACACAGGAAAAGGAGTTTTTCCGTCTCATTGTAACTCGCTTCTATGGTCTCCAAAAGTTTTCTGTCTTCCATTATTTCCTGATTCACCTTGAGCACGAGTGGTAATACGGTGAGAATGAAAAGTTTTTTCCTTCTGGTGATGTCCGGTATTTCACTCATGTTGCGTGGAAAGGCCGTGATGTATATCTTCGGAATTGTGTCGGAATCCATGCTGTATCCGTGGAGCATGAACACCGATTCGAGATATTCCCATCTGCTACAGTAAACATATTTTCCTCCCACAAAATTCAATCTGCTGTGGGGGTATTCAAACTTCAGATTTCTCGCGGCCGGAGTGACCATCAAAACACACATGAATACCACGATCAGTGTTTTTACCGTTACTTCACCGTTGATGCGGGTAGTGTTGGTACGTACCAGAATCTGTACAGCCACCTCCCCTGAGCGTCCATGTAACGAATTCCAAACCTGTTGCTCTCACGCTTCAATGTCAGTTCTTCCCTGCTGCATATCATGTCGTTTTCAACGATGGTTTCCACCCATCCGTGCTCACTCACGTATATTGCAGGATGTTTCACCGTCGAGTCCTTCACCCGTACTTTCACCTTTATTGGTTTGCCATACGGTACTCCTCGTGTATCGGGATATCTCCAGATCACCACGGCCGGTTCACGCCGGAATACAATTTTAACATGTTCTGGTGTCGCCCAATCCTGGAGGAGTGGTTCGCGCGGTAATTCAAGTGGATCGTATTCAGCGTTCAGGGGTCCGATATCCTGTGTGAAAGCGAGGGTGAAGCCCAGATCTTTGAGGATATCTTTCATCTCTTCTGTCAGATGACCATAAGGGTATGAATAGTATCCGGGATGGTAACCCAGCTCTCTTTCGAGAACTTCCAGGGCTTTCAAAGTATCTGTCAAAAACACTTTTCTGAGATCGTGCCTACCTTTTTCCTGCAAAAGGTGCGTGAAATCTTCATGCGAGTAAGAGTGTACACCTATTTCAACGCCATCTTCCATCATTTCTCTTACCATCTGCCATGTCATGTAATCGGGATACCGGGAGATGGCTTCCACGTAGAGAAAAACGGAAAAGGGGACACCTTCTCTTTGAAACACGGGATAAGCTCTGGTGAAGGTTGTGAGATACCCATCGTCCACTGTGAAAACGACGGCGGTACCTTCGAGCTTCTTATCACCCCTGAGATATGCTTCCAGATCCTTCAGTTTCCATATTTCATAGCGCTGGCTTTTCACGTATCTTATATGTTCTAACAATTCTTCAGTGGTGGTACTGGTGGTGGGATAGCGAGGATCACCAAAACGGTGGTACAGTAAAACCACCACCTTCTCGGCCTGAACATACGATACGAATACAAGGATGAAAACCGACGAGAGAATGAATATGAGGTTCTTAAGCTTCTCTTCTAACATGCACATCCAGCTGCGGGTATGGGATCTCTATTCCTTCTTCTTTCAAGCATTCCACTATTCTCCTGGCTATCTCATTCTGAATTTTACCCCAGCTTTCCCTTCTGAACCATACGTACACGTTGTAATCCACCGATGAGGGGCCAAAACCTTTGAATATGACGTTGTTCCCCAGATCCTGTACCACGTGTTCGGAAGTTTCTATAGCTTTCCATAGAGCTTTCACGGCTCTTTCTTGATCGACTCCGTAGGGTATACCCACGGTAAACTCCAGCCGTCGTGCTTCACCAGGCCAGTAGTGCACGATATTGGATTGCCATACTCTCCTGTTGGGTATTATCACACGCCTGCCATCATATGTTTTTATAACGGTGTGGTTGATACGTACCACTTCCACAACGCCACTCACATCGTCGCCTATTCCCACCGCTTCTCCTTCTTTTACAACACCGGTGGTGAGAATGAATATCCCGGCGAACAGGTTGCCCAGAGGTTCCTGGAGCGCCAGGCCCACTATTATACCGCCGATTCCCAGACTGGCCATCAGGGGCGTTACTGAAAGATCGAATATCTTAACTATACCCACTATTCCTATGATCCCATAGAAGATACCCAGAATGGTTTTCAGAGTATTCGGTGCATGAAGCTCTTTTCCAGCTGTTTTCATGGCATGCTGGATGAGCAAAAAGGTGATCTTATATAGAAACCATAGGGCGGCTATCAGAACAACGGTAAGGGCAAAATCCCAGTGGGATGGTTCCACCGTCACGTTGAATCCCTCCTGTTATTATCGGTATCTTTCAGAACAATTTGTAGTGTTTTCTTATCGGTTTTTTCACATGCCAGGTGCATTTCACTCCTTCTGAAAAGGTTACCAGGTCACCTGCACCGAAGGAAACTTTCGTTCCATCATCCAGTTCGACTTCCACTTCACCTTCTATAACGTAGAAGGTTTCGTTCGTGTCGTAATACCAATTGAATGTGCTCATCTCTTTTTCCCATATGGGCCAGTTTTCCACACCGAGTTCCCTCAGTTTCTCTTCAGTTGGTTTTTCGATTTTCACCTTCACCCCTTTCACCTCCCCTTAAGAACCTGCTTTCTATAATTCTACAATGTACGGTGGCTCCACCAGTACTTCACGCCCACCGTTTTTCATGCTCTCGATAAGTACCAGGAACGCCCGTTTGTCTAGTTTACCATGAGCAAAGCGCAGACGCTTCGGTTCGAGTTTGAACCTTTGCATGAAATGCACCAGATACATGAAAACCTGAGGCTTCACGGCGGTGAAAACGCGTCCTTTGTTTTTCACCAGGTAGTTTGCGGCGCGCACGAACCCTTCCAGAAGTTCCAGGGAGGTCTCTCTCACCCTTCTGCGATTTGGATCGTGTGACGATTGCCCTTCAACGTGGTAGGGAGGGTTGAAGACAACCGCATCGAAAACTTCTGCAGAAAAGTATCTTTCAACTTCCCTCACATCGAGATTCATGAAACTTATTCTGCTTTCCAGGTTCAATTCTTTCGCGAATCTATGAGCCATCTCTACAGCCGTTTTATCCACATCCAGCCCCACCAAATGCAGGAAGGGATACCGTTCTGCGAGCACGAAGGTGATGGTACCTATCCCGCATCCCAGCTCCACAACATTTTTGCAGGTTCTGGTTATCCTGGTGAAGTCTGCAAGAAGAAGGGTGGCATGCGAAGGTCGGAGAGAAGGATGGATCTCCTGCCAGGGAAGGGCGGGTAATTTCAAATCAATGTTCTTCAAAGATTCTCGCCCCTTCTCCTATGTCCATGATGAAGTAGTCTCTTTTCTGTCTGTACAACATCAAATCCGCCCTGTACACCCGCAGTTTGAATCTGCTGGAGAAAACGGAATCACGTATTATCAACCGAGAATCGTTATTAACGTTGATTTCCGTTATTTCCCCACCCGCGTTCTCCAGGATAACCTTTGAGGTATCATCGATTTCCACTTTTCCTGCTTCAAAACGTGCATCCATGATGTAAACATCGCTCATGAACGATACCGTGAGATTCCCCAGGATCGAATCGCCTGATACGTCTACTTTGCTCATGTTTGAAACTATGAAATCCGAGACGTACGATGAAAGTATCATCGTGTTTCCCACATTGGATATCTGCAAACTCTCAAAATCTCCTTTCTCGATGTTCACGCTGCTCAGGTTTCTCAGAATCACCCCGCTTTGCTCACATCTCACGTTCTTCATAACGGCGATGGCGCCTGCTTTCACGTCCAGTTGCGAATTTTCAAGAGTTGCGTTTTCCAGCGAGATGGCACTGGTACCGACGAGAATGATCTTCGAGGAACTGATTCTCACGTTCTTCAGCGCGAGTTTGCCACCATCCACCAGGATCGTTCCCCCCTGGATGATACTCGGCTCTTTTTCACTGCCTTCCACCACCATGACACCTTTCACCACGAATTTCGCACCACCACTGAGCATGAGTGTTACACCGTCAGGAACAACCAGCCACACCCCTTTGGGGATCATCAGGTTCAACCCTGGCACACCCACGCTTCTGACATTTATCTTCATACTCTTCATTATGGCTGCCAGTATGTTTTCGTTGTAGGGGATGATATCTTCCGGGGGGACAGCCAGAAAAGGGGCCAGCGGGCTGTTCATACCGGATATGGAGGTGAAAACAGCTGTGTAGACGGTTCCATTCTTTTCGTCGTGGCCTTTAACATGCTTCAGATTACCGAACCTGTCCACCCTGTAAAGAGTTATGAATCCCTCGAATCCGCCAGGGACTTCAAACTCTATTTTTCCAGCTTTTCTCATCAGGCTTGGTGACGGTGGTCGAGTTTTGTCATAATAAAACTCGCGTACCAGATAACTCCTGTTCCGCGAATCATCGATGGCCTGTATCAACAAGGAATGATACCCCTGTGTAATTCTGGACGGTATTCTGAGATATCCGTTTTTCACATCGTAGGGTATCTCCTCGTCGTCCACGCTCACTATCACTCTCGGTGAGGAATCCCAGTCATCCTCTACGTTGACCCATATGCGGGAAGTATCCAAACTCAGATATTTCCTGTGCTCCACTTCGATGAGTGGAGGAAAATCCAGATCGGTGTTCAAGAAGTATTCCAGCGGAGTGGATGTGTTTCCGACTCGATCCACCGCCATTACTTTGAAGGGGATGGTGCCACTATTCTTCTCAACCGGGATTTTCATTTCCTCTCCCATTGAAAACAAGCAACTGGTGGATGGCAGATTCACCTTCAATGCCACGGTGTCGAGTTTATCGTAGCCAAGCGTTTCCAGTACCAACCGGGAATCAACCACTTTCCAGGTGACAACGGGGATCTTCGGACGGGTTTTATCCACGAGAATCTGGACCGATACGGGTGAAGGATCCTCCAGTCCATCTTCATCAACGGCCCATACTTTCACGGTATGTTCTCCTTCTGGCAGGGAGAGAAGGTCGAATCTGTTCCCGTCCATGGGCTTTCTTACACCATCTATCTCTATCACAAATTTCATCTTATCGACCGGTGTGCGATCATCACTTGCCGTTACCTCTATATACCCTCCATCAAGCCCCACCTTTTCATCCACGTGCACCAGCTGGGTATCGGGAGGCACACCCATCTGTGGCCTGTTGCAGGCGGCCAACAGAAGAAAAAAGATGATGAACCACCACTCAATCCACAATTTCAAAATCGATTTCCATCTGTATTTTATCGGCGTTCACCACCCTGACATTGAGTTCGTCTCCCATCCTGTAAATCCTTCCTGTTTTTTGACCCACCAGGATGTTCTTGCGTTCATCGTATATGTAGTAATCATCATCCATGGTAGCCACATGTACGAGGCCACTCACGAGTTTTTCGGGTATTTCCACGAAAAGTCCAAATCTGGTGATACCCGTAACATAGGCTGTGAAGACCTCACCTATGTGCTGGCTGGCATAATCCACCTTCTTGAGATCCGTGAGATCCCATTCTGCCTCATCGGCTCTACGTTCCATACGAGAGGAGTGAATGGCTATTCTGGTGAGGACATTCTCCCAGTATTCTATTTTATCATCCTTCAATTTTCCATCTATATATTCTTTCAATATTCTGTGCACGATGAGATCCGGATACCTTCTTATGGGTGAGGTGAAATGGGTGTACGAGGATGAGGCGAGCCCGAAATGTCCCACGTTGTTGGGCGAATACACCGCTCTTTTCAGTGAACGAACAATCAACCTCTCAACACTCGGCTTCAGGGGATGTTCGTCGAGTTCTTCCAGGATTTTCTGCAACACTCCAGGGTGAAGATTTTTTGGGAAACCATAGCTCAATCCCAGCGTGTCGAGATATTGCTTCAAATTGTATATAGTTTCAGGATCGGGCGGTTCGTGTATCCTGTATATGAAGGGTATGCCTGCCGTATGGAAGACACTCGCCACAATTTCATTGGCTCTTATCATGAATTCTTCTATGAGCTTTTCCGCATCTCCGCGCTTAACCGGAATTATATCTTTCACCCTTCCATTTTCATCGAAGACGAACTTCACTTCTCCTCCTTCGACATCGAGTATTGCACCCCTTCTTTTTCTGTAAGAGCGCAAAATCTTCAGGAGTTCTCGCATTTCGAAGAGCATTTTTTTGAACTCTCCGATCTTCTGCTCCGCTTTCTTATCTCCGGCAAAAAGGGAGTTCACGAGAGAATACGTGAGACGCTTTTTGTTCCTGATAACACTGCGATATATTTCGAATGTCTGTGTGTTGCCGTTTTCATCTATGATCATATCCAGCGTGATGGTGAGCCTGTCCTCTCCCTCCACCAACGAGCAGATGTTGTTCGAAAGCTCGAATGGGAGCATGGGTATGACGGTATCTATGAGATAAACACTGGTTCCACGTCTGAAAGCTTCTCTATCTATGGCCGACCCTTCTTCAACGTAATGTGAAACGTCGGCTATATGAACACCCAGTCTGTATCCTCCATCTTCGAGCTTTTCCAGGCTGACCGCATCGTCGAAATCCTTTGCATCCTCACCGTCGATGGTAACTATGGGTTTGTCACGCAGATCCACCCTGTCCACCAGATCGATGGTGCGCACATGCATGGGTAGCTTCTTCACTTCTTCCAGAACTTCTTGAGGGAATTCACCGGGTTGTGGCAGGGAGTGTTTGATTATCACCGTTGGAAGATCCACCCTGGGATCCCACGGATCACCCAGCACCTCGATTATGCGTACATGTGGTTCGGAACGTGGGGAAGGATAGCGGGTTATCTCGCCTATAACCTTTTCACCGGGTCTGCCTTTTGCGTGATCTTCGACCCTGAAAAATTCCGGTAATCTGGGGTCGTCCGGAATCAGGAGAAGAGAGTAATGCCTTATTATCAGTGTTCCCACTATTTTTTTCAAACCACGCGCCAGGACTTTAATAACTTTGGCTTTCTTCATTCCCCTGTATTCACCTGTTACCTTCACCAGCACTCTATCTCTATGCAAAGCGAAACCCGCATCTTCCGGGAAGACGATGAATTCTTCCCCATCATCGGTAACCACGAAAGCAACGTTCTTTTTGCGCGCGAATTCTATGGTTCCTGCCACCAGATCTTTACCCACAACGTGATAGCGCTGGTCTTTGTCACGAACCACTTTTCCTTCCATCTCGAGTTCTTTTATCAGGCTTCTGAAATACTTTCTGCTTTTCTTATCGTTTGCCCTGAATATCCTGTACAATCCCCTCAGCGTGGTGGGAGTGTATGTTTCTGCTTTCATGACATCGATGATCTTGTTTTTGTCATACTTTTTCAAATGCATCACCTTCCAATCGAATGGTTGCCTACGATGATACCATACATAAATGAGCCTTTCAGAATATGACGTTGACCAGATATATCACAGGTGGTAGCGACAGAGCGCTCAGAAGGGTGGTGACGAACACAACGGTGCTTATGAAGTCGGGTTCCATGTTGAATTCTGATGCGATAACGGATGCGTTTATCCCTGTTGGCATTGCGAATTCGACAACGAACACTTTGGCCATATCAGGTTCAAATCGCAGTATCTTTGCTATCAATATAGCCACCATCGGGACCAACAGCAACTTGAGAGCGGTTACACCGCTCAAGCGTATCATTCTGGTTTTCTCAACTTTCACCCTGGATAATGAGAGTCCAACGAATATCAACAGAAAGGGCAAAGAAGCTTTTTTAAGCATGTTCAATGAATCGAGCAGTGGAGCTGGTAAACGGGAGTAATGTATGTTGAAGGCGTTAAGCACCAGTGCCAGTACGAACGCGTACATGTAAGGCACCTTGAAGATGTTTTTCAGTCCCGCCATTGGATGCGAGCTGGCCATGTATATTCCAAGTGTTCCCATGAGGAAGGTTATGGTGAAGGCGAACACCACCGCATACGAGAGCTTCTCTTCACCGAACGCCGACATTATGACAGGGTAACCAAAATAACCGGCATTGGTGAAAACCAGGGTGAAGAAAACCTGAGCCCTGGAAAGTCGGAGAAATCTGAAAACACTTCCCGACAATATCAGCATAATTCCGAACACGCAGAAATACCCGAGTGCCGTTAAACCCAGAATATCTAGACCAACAGGATTGTCGTTCAAAAACGTGAACGACAACACGGGTATGAAGATCCAGAATGCTACTTTTGAAACCAGTGTAAAATCCTTTCCACGATAGAAGGCTCCAAGAAGGAACCCGGTGGAAAGGATCAGAAAAACCGGGAAGACAACATTAAAAAATATGCTCATGGCGCCTTTCTGAATACCTCGGTTCTGTCATCGTCTTTGACAATGTGCTGATATCTGTGAAGAGCTGCTTTGGCCATACGTTCCAGAATAGCCGGCAGGTCTGAATTTTCCAGCTCTTCTTCGAACGCTCTGCGAAGATGTTCGTGTAATCTGTAGCCTTTTTCATTGTCAGGATCGAATGCGAGTTCTTCCAGCAATGCTTCATTCACGTCAGGTTTTATCATACTAAGAAGCTTGAAGGCATATTCAACAAAAGTATTCCCCACTTCATCTATCCTTTTGGATTCATTCAATCTTTCTCTGTACTCGCTTTCCAGCATCTTCTCGAACTTGGTATAGGAGATCTTATCCATATTCTACACACCTCCAGTCCATTGGAACACTCAAAATTTGTGGAAATCGAAGCGTTACTATTATATCTGAAAAATCGGTGAGATTAATAATCTTTTGCAGTCTACCAGTTGAAAGTGATGGGAGAACGAGAAGGCGTATCGAGGGAATGACGAGGGGATTCACCATGCATGTAAAGGAATAGCGCTATCTATTGGTTTTCCTTAAGTTTTATTACCCATACGTCTGATGAGCGATCAAACAAATCAAAACCGGGATGCCATCCTTTTACATCTCCATCACCGGAGCTCGTGCATCCAACTACTATGTATTCTCCTTCTGGCAGCACGAGGACATGATACGCTGACTCATAATCACTACCGCCAAGCTTCTTTTGCCACTCTATGTTTCTCTCACTGTCAAGTTTTACTATCCAAAAGTCTGATCCCCGCTGCACGGAATAGCCGCCTTTCTCATGCAGTTTGCTCACGTCTCCGTCATTCGAGTATGTTCCCCCGACAACTATATACCCTCCATCTGTAGTAGCAGCTATCGAGTATGCATAATCCATATCACTTCCACCCAACGTCTTCTGCCACTCTATTTTGCCTTTGCTGTTAAGCTTTATCACCCAAAAATCCGAATAAGGATGGAAAGCAACATCATACCCCTCGTGCCATCCTTTAACGTCTCCGTCATTTGAGTCCGTATAGCCAGCAACAACACACCCTCCGTCAGGTAAGATCGCCACAGATTCTGCCCTATCATCTTTGCTTCCTCCCAGCACTCTTTGCCACTCTATATTGCCTTCGTTGTCAAGTTTTACCACCCAGAAATCACGCTCCCATCCCCCGTGATTTCCGATCACATCTCCGTCATTTGAATTCGTTTCTCCGGCTACTATGTATCCTCCATCTGGTGTTACAACAACCGAGTTTGCTACATCATCTCCGCTACCTCCAAATGTCTTTTGCCATTCTATGTTCCCTTTATTGTCGAGTTTCACTATCCAAAAGTCGTGGTTTGGACCAAATTCGCTGTACCCTTCGTGCCATCCACTGACATCTCCATCATCTGAGTTCGTTCCTCCAACCATTATGTATCCGCCGTCTGGAGTTACGGCAACCGAGTTTGCCATATCACTTCTACTTCCGCCTAATGTTTTCTGCCATAGGATGTTTCCATCATCGTCGAGTCTCACAATCCAGGCGTCGTTTTCTCCATGATTCATAGTAACGTCACCATCATTTGAAAAGGTGGTACCAACAACTATATATCCTCCAGTTGGGATAGCAGCTATGAAACCTGGCATATCACTTTTACTACCACCAAATGTTTTCTGCCAGACGATGGTTCCGTCGTTGTCGAGTTTAACTATCCAGAAATCATCTGTACGTCCAAATTCATCGAATCCTTCATGCCAATCTTTAACGTCGCCGTCGTTTGAACTCGTATATCCCAGGATTACATATCCACCATCTAAAGCAAGCGATGCGCTAAGCCCTGCTTCACGACCACTTCCTCCAAGCACTTTCTACCAAACTATCCTTATTTTTTCTGCCCATACGAGGGTTTCACATAACGTTAAAAAGACTAGAATCAGAAAAACGCAACTTTTTAGAAATTTCATCTCAGGATCCCCACCCAGGCATCTTCTCTAAGCTCTTAATTCCGGTTCTTTGCATTCTTTCTACTACCTTACCATCCAATCCACAGCTTTTCTTCATCGCTCATACTCGTCATTCACCCTCCACCGTATATTACCCTCGCTGTTTTTGCCGCCAGTTTCATAGTAGGTAGCTTCCAAATAACTTATAACTGGCTGTTGTTATACCCCTTATCATCATTAATCCTCATCATATACTTTTTCACATTCCTGTATCAGAAAGACTGCACCTTTTTGCCTTCACCTGTAACTTACACTACACTTATACCATATCCTACATGATCTTCAATTTTTCTGAGCTCGTAATTTGGTTCTACACGCGAAACAGTAATACACGATTCTGGTCGTTTTCAAACAACCTGGATTTTCGGAGTGGGTAGTGCACAATAATTGCTGCAAAAATGAAATAAACCTTGTTCTTCAAAA
>JAGGZV010000011.1 GCA_021161835.1 Thermotogae bacterium
AAGTATCCTTCGTACTGAGGACCTACCAAAAGAACTCTCAAATCCATATCGTTTTTCACTTCACTAAGCAACTTTAAGATTACATCCCAAAACACACGGTTTTCATATTTTATACTTCGCCCAATCGTTATCAGTACTTTGCTATCCTCCGGTAATTCGTGAATTTTTCTGGGATCAAGTGGATCATCGATCAAATCAGTTTCAACTGCGTGTCTGTGCTCGCAAACGGTTGTTCTATTTCCAACTATCCTCTTGCCAAAATCATCGGACTTTTCTATAACTATAAAATCCACCTTGTCCAAGTAATACTCTTCAAAATCTTGAGTTGGCCAGAATCCAATCACAGGTACCAGCTTTCGCAAAAATGGATAAAGCAACATGTTTATGGGAACAGTGTAGAACGAATGCACGATCAATACCGTAGGATTTATGGCACTTAAAATATCGACCAATTCCCTTATTCGATTTCTCAAGCCCGCCGATTTCGGAATATGGTATTTTATCTGCGAATCGGATAGAAGATGCTTAGCATACGCGCTGTTATTGAACATATGATCGGGAAGAAGACTCACAAAATGGTACTCGAACATCTCGTTCTTACTTTTGGATACAAGATTATAGAAATACCGGAAAATTATCTGGAAATAATCGAATCCATTCAACAAAACCGCTACTTTTATTTTTCCATTGCGCTGTTTTTGAGCACAGTCATGACTCCCCGATAATTTCATACCCACCTTTTCAAAATATCTGGGGATCTTGTCAGATATATACGAATGTCTTCTATAATCTTTCAAACCCCTGTACAATGCAAAAGTATAGTAATCCATTTTTAACTCTAAAGGCAGTGCACTGCCCGCAATAAACTTTTCGAGCAATCTTATATAACCTTCTTCATCTCCAATTTCAAGTTTTTTCCTAAGCATAGAATCAACAGAGTTGATATCATTGAAAGACATTTTCTTATCATCTTGCTTACTCACTGCCATGTTTCTTGCCTGTCCACTACTTTCTAACAGTTCCATCAATATACTTTTTATCCTTTCGATCTGAACATCAGAAGTCCAGCCTTTCTGCAGAATATAATCGCGATATTCAGAAGAGTTATACTTACCTGAGACAATGATTTCAATGGCTTCTTCTATATCATTGAACAACCATTCATCTCTATACATTGAACGCGCACCATAAAAGTTATGTATAACAGGTTTGATACCTCGAGCCATTGCCTCCAGCACACTCACAGGATGACCTTCGTGAACGCTTGTAGAAAGCAGGTAATTCTTGTCTCTCCACCATTCATCCATGTCATCAACCCAATCATAAAAAATGACGTTATTCTCCAATCCCAGTTCTTTTACCATGTGCCCTATATACACTCTGTATCTGAGATCAACAAATGCTCCCGCTACATGAAGTCTATAACTTTTATCCAGCCGAACAAGTTTGCCCATTATTTGCAGCATCAAAGAAGGATTCTTCTTGTGACTTATGTTTCCAACCCACGCTATTTCAGGTCCTGGTTTGCGAGGAGTGAACGTAGCATGTGACAAATCAACCCCATTGTACACAACTTCCATATCAATCTGCGTTTCCACGTCCGGTACCCTGCGTTTCAGTATTTCTTTTATGTGTGGGGCTACAAGAACAAGCTTGTTAATGTTACCCCAATTCACTTGACGTGGAAACTCCTCGAACACCTCATAGCTATGTAAACGAACAACAGCAGGCTTTTCGAGCAACTTCGGATGCTTACTTCCTATCACCGCAACCTCATCCAACCATTCGAACCATATAATATCTGCCCACTCTATTGCCTTAAAAATTTGTTTCTTGATTTCTTCCTGTGATGCAGGATATACGATGTACTCACGCACCCAAAAGTTCTCCCTGAGTCTTGGTATAAGGTCAATAACAAACTTGTCGTATTCATAACCGCATATAACAGCTAATTTTCGCTTTTTTCTGACCTCTTCAAGCATCTTCTTAGTTTCATAGATTTTTCTTTTTATCACTTCTTTTCCAGCAGATGTATCGGGTGATGCCTTATCATAATACTGTAAAGCTGTTTCATAAAAGCCCTCAAACACCTTCAGATCTGCAAACATGGCATTGATTTGCCAGTTATTCACCTTCAAATCCATGAGCCTTCTTACATATTCTCTAACTCCCAGCCACATGCCAAGTTCGTGACTTATAATGGCAGCATTGTACAGTGCATTTATATGGTTGGGGTATTTCCATAACAATTCCCTTAAAACCTGCAAGGCTTTGTTTACTTTTTTAACATGATAGTATGAAAGAGCAAGAATAAGGTATTCATCAGCACTTGAAGGTTTACAAGTCGTGAAATGCTCTATTATACCGATATAATTGCCTTTTCTGAATTTATCCAGTATATCCACCTTTCCAAATACCTCCATGCATTGAATACATACCTTTAAACCCTCCGAAGAAAGAATATATGTTTTTCGACACAAAGTCCACGTTTTTCAGTTCCATCCCAAAATACAGGGGCAACCTGAGTATTCTTCGACTCACGCTTTCAGATACTGGCAACGATATCCTGCCAAACCTGGAAATGTAGTATTCCGACATATGAAGAGGAATGTAATGAAATGTCGCATGTATACCACGATCCAGCAGAAAGCTTCTGATACTTTCACGTGTTCTTTCATCTGGCAGCAAAATGTAGAAGATATGATAGCTTGGTTCCACGTTATCTGGTATGAAGGGCAACCGCAACAATCCTTCCTCTTCAAGAGGTTTCAAATTGTTCAAATACCTCATGAAAAGTTTGCGACGTTTTGCATGTATCTCATCGAAACGCTCGAATTGTGCCCACAATATCGCTGCATTTACTTCTGATGGGATGTAGCTGGATCCGATATCCACCCACGTGTACTTATCGATTTCTCCTCTCAAGAATTTCTGCCTGTTGGTACCTTTTTCCCGTATTATTTCCGCTCTTTCCACAAAACGTTCATTGTTTATAACAAATGCACCGCCTTCGCCCATGGAATAATTTTTCGTCTCGTGGAAACTGTAACAACCGAAATCTCCAATCGTTCCCGCGTATTTTCCCTCATATTTAGCGTTCACCGCCTGGGCTGCATCTTCTACAACGTACAAATCGTATTTTCGCGCTATTTTCACGATTTCTTCCATGTTACATGGCACACCAGCGTAATGTACAGGGACAATTGCCTTCGTTCTATCGGTTATCACCCGTTCTATTTGCGACTCATCCATGTTCAGAGTGTCTTCCCTTATATCCACGAATACAGGTTTTGCTCCTCTCAGTACAAAAGCATTGGCGGTAGAAGAAAAAGTATAGGAAGGCATTATGACCTCATCACCCTCTTTAATATCCAGTAAAAGCGCTGCCATTTCCAGGGCATGCGTGCAAGATGTGACCAAAAGAACCTTCCGGGCATCGAATCGTGATTCCATGAATTCTTCACACAGCTTCGTGTACTTTCCACCGCCGGAAACTTTCCCCCTTTTGTAAGCATCTTCGATATATGAAAGTTCATTCCCCACAATGCTTTGATGGTTGAAAGGAATCATGTCAACAACATCACCCTTCCCTGTCCACTAATTTTATCGATCATCCCCTACTTTATATTTATATGGGCACTTTCCCATTTCCTAGCAATGTGTATGATATCCTTCGTCGACCTACAAATTCACCTCAATTTAACCTATTTTGCGTGGTAAAATTGTTTGAAGAGCATGGTGGACATTTCATGACGCGATTTTCTCGTTCTGGCCATCCATCCGCACACGAAGATGGGGGTGATGGTTTTGGCTAAGTTCTATGTCACAACACCCATATACTACATAAACTCCGAACCACACATAGGTTCGGCATATACCACGATTGTCGCAGATATCATCGCTCGTTACTACAGATTCCTTGGTTATGATGTTTACTTTCTGACCGGAACGGATGAACACGGTCAGAAAGTCTTCAATGCTGCCCGGGCAGCCGGGAAAGAACCGCAGAAGTTCTGTGACGAGCTGGCAGCGCGCTTCGAGAAATTATGGAAAGATCTAAAGATAACCAATGATAACTTTATACGTACCACCGATGAGCATCACATCAGAACGGTACAACATTTCGTTAAGAAAATGATGGAAAATGGAGATGTGTACAAGGGCACGTATGAAGGTTGGTATTGCATTCCATGTGAAAGCTACTGGAACGATGACGAACTGATCGATGGAAATAAATGTCCTTCGTGTGGACGAAGCGTTGAAAAGATTCGAGAAGAAAATTATTTCTTCCGGTTGAGTAAATATACAGATCGACTCCTTAAACACTTTGAGGAGAACCCCGATTTTGTGGAACCAGAATTCCGCAAAAATGAAATGCTTCGCATACTGGAAAATGGCCTTAAGGATATCAGCATCTCACGTACCACTTTCAAATGGGGCGTTCCAATGCCGGATGATCCAGAACATGTAATATACGTGTGGATCGATGCATTGATAAATTACATTTCGGCCATAGGGTATCCCGACAACATGGATACCTTTGAAAGATATTGGCCAGCGGATGTTCATCTGATCGGCAAGGAGATAAATCGCTTCCACTCCTTGATATGGCCCGCTATGTTGATGTCGGTTGGATTACCACTACCACGAAAAATATACGCTCATGGCTGGTTGACGGTGAACGGCCAGAAGATCTCCAAATCTCTGGGTAACGCCATAGATCCGAGAAAACTCACCGAAAAATACGGTAACGACGCGATAAGATATTACCTTCTGAGAGATATAGTCTTCGGAAAAGATGGAGATTTTTCAGAAGACAACCTCATTACACGCATAAATGCAGACCTAGCCAATGACCTGGGAAATTTTGTGCATCGCACCACCGCAATGGTGGAACAGAATTTCGGTAATGTTCCAAAACCTGGTTCTTCCGAAGGCCCTGATATTCAACTGAAAGAACTCGCCGTTCAAACTGTGGACAAATACCATGAGAACATGAAAAACTATCGATTCACTCAAGCCCTGGACAGGATATGGGAGCTGGTGCGTTTCGCCAACAAGTACATTGACCTGACAGAACCATGGAAATTGGCGAAAGATCCTACCAAAAAAGAAAGACTGGGGACAGTTCTGTACAATCTTCTGGAAACCATACGACTGGTTTCACTCATGATATCACCCATAATGCCAGAAACGTCAGAGGAAATTATGAGAAGACTTGGCGCGCCCCACAATATGAAGGCAGAAGACCTCAAGTGGGGAGTGTTGAAACCGGGACTTCTTGTGAAACACGGTAAACCATTGTTTGAACGTATAGATCCCAGGAAATGGGAGAAAGTGATAGTCGTCAAAACACCTGAAGAAGAAACAGTTGAGAATGTGGGATACATAACCATAGATGAGTTCAAAAAGGTGGATCTAAGGGTGGCACGGGTAATAGAAGCTGAGAAGGTTAAGAATTCGAAAAAGCTCATGAGATTGAAGGTGGATCTTGGTAAGATGGGAGAAAGACAGATAATAGCGGGTATATCTCAGCACTACGAACCTCAGGAATTGATAGGTAAAACCATAATCGTCGTTGCAAATTTAAAACCTGCAAAGTTGATGGGGCTCGAATCACAGGGAATGTTACTGGCCGCATCGACGGAAGGAAGTTTGAAACTTCTGACGGTCGATGATGAAATAGAACCGGGAACGGAGGTTTCATGAATGGCGGAGAGCATTGATGTACGCCCAATAGAAGATGAACTCACCGATTCGTATCTCACCTACTCTCTCAGTGTGATAATAGGTCGAGCCATCCCCGATGTACGGGACGGTTTGAAACCTGTACAGAGACGCATAATATACTCCATGATGGAACTGCGGCTGTTCCATAACACTCCCTTCAAAAAATCCGCGAGAATCGTGGGAGAAGTCATGGGAAAATATCATCCCCACGGTGATGCTGCAATATACGATGCACTGGTGAGAATGGCACAGAATTTCAGCGTGCGTTATCCCCTGATAGACGGTCAGGGTAATTTTGGGTCTATAGATCGCGATCCACCAGCAGCAATGCGTTACACAGAAGCAAGACTATCGGAAATCGCGGAGGAATTGCTACGCGATATAGATAAGAACACTGTGGATATGGTCCCCAATTTCGACAACACGCTTCAGGAACCCGAAGTCCTGCCTGCAACCATTCCACTGCTTCTGTTAAACGGTTCATCAGGAATAGCGGTTGGCATGGCCACCAACATTCCTCCTCACAATCTTCGCGAGGTTATAGACGCTATAGTGGCTTTCATCGACAATCCAAACATCGAGGTTGAAAAACTCTTCGAATACGTTAAGGGGCCTGATTTCCCAACTGGTGGGATGGTCATATTCAGCAAAGAGATGCGCAATTTCTACCTGACAGGAAGAGGAAAATTCACCATAAAAGGAAAAGCCTTCATCGAGAACACGAAATCCGGACCACGAATAGTGATAACGGAAATACCATACGGTGTGAGCAAAGCCGACCTCATAACACAGATAGCGCGATATGCCCAGAAGGATGATTCCATAAGAGGGCTCAGAGATGAGTCAGATAAACGTGGTATAAGGGTGGTAGTAGAACTGCGCAAAAATTGCGTGCCACAGATAGTACTCAATCGGCTTTACGTGCATACCAGCTTGCAGGTTACCTTTGGAGGTCACATGCTGGTTATAGATGAACACAAGCGTCCTCGATTGATGAATTTAAAGGGCGTTATAGAAGCTTTCGTTGCGCATCGTTTCAAGGTTACAACAAGAAGAATAGAATATGAACTGGACAAAGCCACAAAGAGAGCCCATATAATCGAAGGCCTCATGAAAGCCACCAGATCCATTTCCACCGTTGTAGATATGATACGAATGGCCCGTACCGTAGAAGATGCGAGAAAAACCCTCATGGAAGTGCTCGAAGTAACACGTGAGCAGGCTGACGCAATACTCGAGATGAGACTTTCACGCCTGACATCTCTGGAAACCGAAAAACTGGCTCAGGAATACGCACAACTGAACGAAAAGATAAAGGAGTACAAAGATCTCCTTGAAAATCCTCTCAAGATATACGGGCTCATAAAAGAAGAGCTACTGGCTTTGAAAGACAAGTATGGTGATGACAGACGAACCGAGATAGTGTACGAACACAAAGAAATGGAAGTAGAGGATCTGATCAGTGATGATGAAATAGTGGTTATGGTTACGAAAGAAGGATACCTGAAAGTTACCAACCTTTCCGATTATCGCAGACAGTCCCGTGGCGGTAAGGGTCTAGTAGGCATGAGAACGAGGGGAAACGATTACGTGGAACACGTCCTTGTCACCACAAGACTGAGTAAAACAGCTTTCATAACCAATAAGGGTAAAGTGTACATCCTGGATAATCATGTTGTGGATCTCTCATCCAGAGATACCAGAGGAAAAGTCATACAGAACTACCTCAAGATCGAATCAGACGAGAAGGTCAAAGCACTCATTCGAATACCAAGAAACGTGGACGATCAAGGAGACATTATATTCTTCACAAAGATGGGAAAAGTCAAAAGAACTCCCCTTAAAGCTTTCTCCAACGTGCGTTCTAACGGTATAAAAGCGATAGGCCTTGGAGAAAAAGACGAGGTCATTTCAGCTTTCGTGCTACCGGCTGGAAACGAAGACATGACGCTCCTGGTAGCCACGAAAATGGGACAGGCAGTAAGATTCTTTACCTCACAGGTTCGCAAGATGGGACGTACGGCTGCAGGAGTTACGGCGATAAAGTTAACGGAAAACGATGAGGTCGTTTCGGCGATACCGGTGAATCCACAGAAGGAGTACATCCTTACCATCACTGAAAAAGGCTATGGAAAACGCAGTAAAGTGAGTGAATACCCTGTGCACAATCGTGGAGGAAAAGGGATACGCAATATCACCAATCTGAATAAAGTGGGAGGCGTGGTTGGAGTTTTGAATGTTGGAGATGAAGAAGAAATACTCGTGGTGTCGAAATCCGGTAAAACCATCCGCTTTCCTGTAAAGGGTATAAGGATAACGGGACGCAGCACACAGGGCGTTAAGATAATGACCATCGGTGAGGACGATGAGATATCTTCTGTGAGCATGGTGGAGTGATGCGAAATGCACATAAGAGAGCTCAATCACACAGCTGATGTAGCTTATCGTGTATGTGTTGAAAATGTTGACGAGCTTTTCGAAGCGGTTGTTAAAATACTCAAAAGTTGTTTAAAAGTACAACTGGGAAAAGCGATGGAGAAAAGGAGATTTAAATGTTCCGGTGTGATCGAGGATGATCTCTTCGATTTCACCAATGAGATACTGTATCTTGTCCACCAAAAAGTTTTCCCAGGTAGTGTGGAAGTTGAAGGAAACGACATTGTAGCCACATTGCACTCCTTGGAGAATCAGCCTGCACGGGAAATCAAAGCTTTGACTTACCACGAGTTGAAAGTGGAAATGGTGAACGGCATGTTTTGTACTACCCTCGTTTTCGATGTTTAAGGGGGTGAAGCTGTGGAGCTCACCAGCAGGCAACGTCAGATTCTGGAATACATCGTCGAGTATGAGAGAGAACACGGATATCCCCCCACCATTCGTGAAATATGTGAAGCTTTTGGAATAAGTTCCCCACGAGGTGTTTCAAAACATCTGGAAGCCCTAGAAAAGAAAGGATACATAGAACGCAGTAAAGGGAGATCACGGGGGATAAGAATTCTCAAAAGTGCTCAACAGGATGTGGTGCTCGAAGAATTCTATACCATACCTGTGGTGGGTGTGATAGCTGCGGGTGATGCTATAGAAGCGATAGAAAGCGTGTCAGAATATATTCCTATTCCCGAACGATTTTTGAACCGAGGGCACGAATATTACGCACTTAAGGTTAAAGGTAACAGTATGGTAGAAGCACACATACTGGATGGAGACTACGCCATTATACGAAAACAGGCGTGGGCCAACGAAGGGGATATAGTAGTCGTGCTCATAGAAGGACAATCGGCAACATTGAAAAGGTTCCATCACAGAGGTGACACGGTCGTACTGGAGCCAGCCAATTCCATGATGAACCCCATAGAACTTCCAGTGGATAAGGTTATCATTCAGGGAAAATTGGTGGGTATCATGAGGTGGTACACGTAGTCATCCCAGGGGAGGTGTGAAGGTGCGGATCGAAAAAATAAATGGTGTGAACGTGATTACAGTTCCACGGGAGCTGGATTTACTCAACTCGGATACCTTCAAGAATGAAGTTAAAGGCCTTATACAGAAAGGTGATAAACTAATTGTTCTGGATTTCTCACGCTGTGATTACCTGGACAGCTCGGGGATAGGAACAGTGGTAGCACTCCACAAAAATGCTCTAATGAACGGAGGTGGTTTGGCCTTGGCAAGCCTTCAGGAGAACGTGATGAAAGTGATGCAAATAACTGCCCTGGATAAAATACTCAGGATTTTTCCCTCAGTCGAAGAAGCAGTGGAGGCATTGAGGAAATGAAGAAAAGGATCTCAATGGGATCTGATCATGCGGGATACCAATTGAAGGAGTATCTGAAGACAAAGCTCATAGAGGAAGGATTCTCCGTTCTGGATCATGGAGTCGATTCAGAAGAACTGGCGGATTACCCTGATTATGCAGAGAAAGTAGCAAGAGATGTGATGGATGAACGAGTGGATTTCGGGATACTCATATGTGGAACAGGATTGGGCATGTCAATAGCCGCGAACAAGTTCAAAGGTATTAGAGCTGCTCTGTGTCTGTATCCCTTCATGGCTGAGCTGGCTCGTAAGCACAACGATGCCAACATACTCGTCTTGAGTGGACGTCTCATAGGTAGGGATTTAGCATGGAGTATCGTTAGAACATTTTACTCCACAGAATTTGAAGGAGGACGTCACGAAAAGAGAATAAGAAAGATCATGAAGTTCGAAGGATGTGAAAAAAGGTGAGATTCTTCATAGTATACGACTCTACACACAAGAAATTCAAACCAACTAGAGAGTTGGACGGTACGGAATGGCGAGCAAACTATGACATTCCCGAAAGGCTGGAAAGTATAAAAGAAACTCTCAAATCAGAGTATTCGAATGCGTTTGTTGGGCCCATGGAATTTCCTGAGTCTTATATAAACATGACCCACGATGTTGCGTATGTGGAATGGTTGAAAGAACGAAGTGAAAACCTGGAAGATGGTGAAGAGTACTTCCCAAAGGTTTTCGGATGGTATGATCACTGCTTCGACAATGGCACTCCTCTCTTAAAAAACATTTTCAGGTATGCGTGGAACGCAGCTCAGTGCGCCCTGACAGGCGCACAACTCTTGATAGATGGAGCAGATGCGGTTTACGTTCTCACCAGACCACCTGGTCATCATGCGAGTGCCACTTTGTGTGGTGGCTATTGTTACTTCAACAACGCGGCTCTTGCCACCGAATACCTTGTCTTCTCAGATAATGCTTACGTTGCCATACTGGATCTTGATTTTCACCATGGCAACGGTTCACAGGCAATATTTTATGAACGTTCCGACGTTTTATTCCTTTCCATACATGGAGATCCCAGATACTTCTTCCCATACACAGGTTACGCTTATGAAGTGGGGTTTGGAGAAGGCAAGGGGTTCAATCACAATGTACCCCTGCCATCCGGTGCCGATGGGCGGTTGTATCTCAAAGAGCTGGAGATGTTGTGCAACACTTTGATGCGCTTTGATCCTGACTACGTGGTGGTATCCCTTGGTCTGGATACCCATGCAGAAGATCCGCTGGGTGGGTTCGAACTGACCGATAGAGATTATTATGGCATTGGAAGAGTGTTGTCTGGCCTGGGATTACCCACGCTGATCGTTCAGGAGGGTGGGTACAACCCTGAGGCAAATGCTAGAGCTATAAAGGAATTCTTCAAAGGATTCCTGAAATGAGCATGATGATGAATACACACGACGAGTATACGTACGATGTGGCCGTTGTGGGTGCAGGACATGCGGGTGTTGAAGCAAGTCTCGCGCTGGCCAAAATGGGATTCAAGGTGATAACTTTCATCGTAAATCCCGATACGGTTGCGTGGGCACCCTGCAATCCTTCAATAGGTGGACCTGCAAAAGGAGTTGTAGTTCGAGAAATAGATGCACTTGGTGGTGAAATGGCGAAAGCAACCGATGCGACAATGATAAACATTCGCATGCTGAACGTCAAGAAAGGGCCAGCAGTTCGTGCGTTACGTGCACAAATAGATAAATATGAGTATAGCGCTTACATGAAACGCCGACTTCAGGAACATCCCAACATAACACTCAGGTTCGGCATAGTCGAAGAAATCCTAGTGGAAAATGGTAAAGTTACCGGCGTCGTTACCAACGTTGGAACGAAATACAGTGCGCGATGCGTAATCATTACGGCAGGAACGTTCCTGCGTGGCAGGATATTCATAGGGCGGAACGTTATACCTGCGGGTAGAATGGGAGAATTTCCTGCAGAAAAGTTGACGCTCTCGCTGGTAAAACGCGGTATAAAATCCGGCCGCTTCAAAACGGGTACTCCCGCACGTATTCTGAAAAGATCGATAAGATTCGAGCGCATGGAGCGGCAGGATACCGCGGATGAACCTTTCGCTTTCTCTCACTTCGATGAACCACAAGTGCTTTCGAAAGAATATCCTTGCTGGCTCACTCACACGAATCCTCGAACACACGAAATCATACGAAAAAACCTGGATTTCTCACCACTTTATGGAAGTGTGAAACTGATAAAAGGCACGGGACCGCGGTACTGCCCGTCCATAGAAGACAAGGTGGTAAAATTTGCAGACAGAACTTCTCATCAGGTATTCGTTGAACCGGAGGGTAAGAACACAGAGGAGTATTATCTGAACGGTTTAAGCACCAGTCTTCCTTATGAAGTGCAGGTGGAAATGATACGTAGCGTCAGAGGATTGGAAGAAGCTGTTATAGTCAAGCCAGCCTATGCCATAGAATACGATTACTTTCCCCCCGATCAACTTCAGCCTTCGCTCGAATCCAAACTAATCGAAAATCTATTCTTTGCCGGCCAGGTTAACGGTACGAGCGGCTACGAAGAAGCAGCAGCACAGGGATTGATTGCGGGAATAAACGCCGGATTGAAGTTGCGCGGAGAACCACCTCTCATCCTCAAAAGATCTGAAGCCTACATAGGGGTTCTGATAGACGATCTCGTCACAAAGGGTACCGATGAGCCCTACAGGTTACTCACCTCCAGAGCAGAGTACAGATTGATTCTAAGGCACGACAACGCCCATCTGCGATTGGCCAGATACGGTTACAGGGTGGGACTCATACCCAGATGGTTTCACGAAAAAATCCTGTCCCTGGAGCGAAGAGTAGAAGAAGAGCTGGAAAGATTACGCCAGATTCAGATAAAACCCTCCACTGAACTCAACGATTTGCTCACCTCCAGAGGTACCGCTCCTCTAAAACACAGCGTTCCTTTTGCTCAGCTACTGAAAAGGCCACAGCTCAATTACAACGACCTGAAACCCTTCGACCCAAATCCCATCGAAGATCCTGAAGTGGCCGAGCAACTTACCATACAACTTCAATATGGAGGATACATCGAGAGAATGGAAAGAGATATCAAACAGATGGAAGAACTGGAATCGGTATGTATTCCCAAGGATCTCGACTATTCCAACGTTCCCAATCTCTCCACTGAAGCACGTGAAAAGCTGTCGAGAATCAACCCGAGAACCCTGGGTCAGGCGTCTCGAATACCCGGTGTAACGCCTTCCGATATCCTGAATCTGCACGTTTTCCTTAAAAGGATGGAGGAGGAGAAAGATGAAAGTCAAGGATGTTTGTAAATGGATATCCCTGAAACCTGCTGTGGTTTCACCCGAAACACCCATAGAAAAAGTTATAGAAAAAGTGGTGGAAGATCCCACCACCAGGAGTGTGTATGTTGTCGCAAATGGAAAACTGATGGGAGTAATCCCTATATCACATCTTATGAGAATCACTGCTTTCAAATTTTCCGGAATATTACCCGAACATGATGAACTGAAAAAACACATAAAGAGTATATCAGCCAATACCGCTGCAGATGTGATGCTTCCACCACTGCAGGTTCACCTGGAGGACGCACTGGAAGACGCGCTCAAACTCGTGATAGACAACAATGTGCAGGAGCTTCCCATCGTGGACAACGCAGGTAACATCATCGGCGATCTGAACTCGCTGGAAATCCTCATGGGATTCTGGGAGATGAAAAAAGACGGTGTTTGAGAAACTTCTTGTTACATCCATCTTCATGCTCACCTATTTTCTCATAATATTTGGCCGGCTTCACAGATCAGTGGTGGTTTTTACCATGGGCATGATAGTGGCCGCAACCAAGGTCGTTGAATCCATGAAATTTCACAATATAGGCTCCTTCATAGATTTCAACACAATAGGACTGTTGCTGGGTATGATGATCATCGTCGGTCTCCTGAAGCGTACAGGTTTTTTCCAGTACATCGCTATAAAGGTGGTTCGCTCATCGAAGACAAGGATATGGCAGTTGATAGTATCTCTCACATTCGTTATAGCCGTTCTCTCAGCTTTCCTTGACAATGTAACCACCATATTGCTCATGTCACCCATAATGCTGTTGATAGCCGATACCATAAAATTGAACCCTGTTCCACTGATATTCATGAGCGTTCTCGCATCAAACATAGGAGGAACTGCCACTGTGATAGGTGATCCGCCGAATATCCTTGTTGGTTCCGCCAGTGGCATAAGCTTCGTGAAATTCGCTCGTTACATGGCTCCACCTTCCTTCCTGGTTTTTGGCATGTTACTACTTTACTTCAAACCTCTGCTCAAATTGACGCCTGAAATGGATAAAAACCTTTCCAGTCTTACATTGATGGACCCCGTAAAAGCGATTTCCGATAAAAAACTGCTGAGACGGGTACTCGGAATCTTCGCAGCCGTTATGGTCTTCTTCCTCTTCCACGAAATACTGGATTACGAAATAGCCACCATAGCACTGGTTGGAGCAGCATTCGCGATATTGATATCTGGAGAGAACTTCGAAAGCATATCCAAGAGCGTGGAATGGGATACTCTGTTCTTCTTTATGGGACTCTTTATGCTCGCTTTCGCTCTCCAAGAAGTTGGTGTGATAGATCTCATAGCTGATGCTCTCCTTCCACTCAAGGGGCATCCGGTGGCTTTGAAACTCGGCATATTATGGTTGAGCGGACTTGTTTCAGCATTCATCGGTGCGGTACCCACGGTGACGGTGATGGTCCCCATAGTAAAAACGCTCGCGGGTGGAGAAGAAATCGCCTGGATTGCTCTGGCACTCGGTGCCAGCCTGGGGGGATTAGGCACCATCACGGGAACAGCCGCCAACATAGTAGGAATCGGTATTCTCGAAAACCACACCGCCAGTAAAGTGGGGTATCTGGAGTTCATGAAAATTTCCTTTCCTTTCATGCTAATAGCGTTGGGCCTTTGTAGCCTGTATTTACTAATGGTGTGAATATGGAGGTGGGCAAAAGTGAGGATAGAAGATATCCCCTGTCGCCAGAGGTGAAGGAATACCCAATCTTCTCGTGAAGAATGCCAGGATAGTGGACGTTTTCAGCGGTGAGATCACGAAAGGCAATTGGTGGAGGCAAGAAAAGGTGAATTCACGAACCTATTCATCCAATGAAGGGGATGTGTTACACTATTCCTTTACTGAAACCTTCAGTTAATTGACGAGAAATTCCATTTGCTGTATAATTATAAGCGAAACTAATCTTAAGCCGAGGTGGCGGAACTGGCAGACGCGCATGGTTGAGGGCCATGTGGGTTTTGTACCCGTGCGGGTTCAAGTCCCGCCCTCGGCATTGATAAAAAAGAAGGTGGGAAAATCCCACCTTCCTTTATTTTGCTGTAATCACCTTTTCCAGAGCTTCCACACACTTTTTGTCAAGCTTCACACCCGCATCTTCCTTAAGTATACAAAGCACTTTATCCACCGGCCAAGGATCTTTGTAGGGTCTGGCAGTGGTGAGTGCATCGAAGATATCGGCAACCGCCACTATCCTACCGAAAAGCCCTATTTCCCCATTCTTTTTTCCATACGGGTAACCACTTCCATCGAGCTTTTCATGATGTTCTAGAATTCCGGAAACTATATCTCTGTTTATAAAACGCACCTTCTTCGTTATTTCCGCGCCTATTATTGTATGACTCTTGATTCTGGCGAACTCTTCATCGGTGAGTTTACCTCTTTTCAACAGGATAGCATCTTCTATACCTATCTTCCCGACATCGTGCAACAAAGCAGATATCTCCAGCTCCTCCAGTTCCTTCTGACTCAGTCCTAACAATCTCCCAATCCTCAACGAATAATCGGTGACATTTTTAGAATGCATGTGAGTGTATCTATCGCGTTTATCTATGGCAGTGGCTATGGCCAATATCACCGACTTTAAACGTCTGGACATTTCTTCGTAACCCTGAAGAGTTGACAGCTTGTATCCTATCAATTTCGCGAATGTCTCCAAAACTTCTGCATCTTCGGCATCAAATCCTCCCTCTTTGTTTAACACTTCTATGACACCTATCTTTTTGCCGTCCAACCATATAGGAGAACCGACAATGTTACGTGTAACGAACCCACTCGCTTTATCCACACCCTTGAAATGCCGGTTATCTTTCTCAAGATCGTTGAATATCATGGTCTTTTCATTCAAGAATATAGTACCAGCTATCGAATTCATGGGAACCGGGATCTTTTCTATACGTCCACTCACTTCTCCCGTGGTCACCATGAACTCAAGGATATTCTTCTTCTCGTTATAAATGAGTATTGAAGCGGCTTCCGCTTCCAGAAGTTCACATATACCTTCCTGAATCTGCTTCAGAAGCCTGTCTATTCTGAGATTGGAAGCAAGTGCGCCGGCCAGTTCTACGGCACGGCGCACTTTTATTGATTCTGCCTCCACGCGCATACTCTGAAAAACCGCTTTGATGAACTTAAGTAAATACATGGCAACGTTTTTCACAACGAGCGTATCCTTTTCTGTGATCTTTTCACCAAAATAACATACCACCGAATAGTTCTCCATATCAAAGGAAATCGGATGCAACTTTTCCGAAGTTTCACCTATGGTTATTTCGACCTTCAGTGGCGCTTTCATAGCCAGCGTTATGGACTGCAACTTCGGAAATATCCGCTTGATAGTCAGCAGAACGTTCAGAATGTTGTTTTCCAACAACCCTCACCTCAGATTTTCAGAATTTCGACGCGATGTACATCGAATGCTGGAACTCATCTTTCTCGGCATCGTAGGTTATCTCATAAACCGTGTACATTACTCCGCCTACAGGATAACCGAATTTCAGAGAGAGTGTGGTGTCCTTGTTGAACAATCCCTTATCCGGATTGAAACGTATCTGTTCGTACATCAACCCGACCTTCAACCCGCTGAAACCACCTATCGCCGGGAGATCGAGAGAACCCTCTGCACTGAGAATGGGTGAAAGTTCGGCAAAGGATGTGAAACTCTTGAGACCCACAGATACTTCCAGCATGGGAGGCAGCGCCAAACCTGCCTGCGCGAACCAACCCCATGTAGGTGTGGCAGAAACGCTCAAAGGAGACAGCTTGTTGTGTGCTTTGTTGTATTCATAATTTCTGTTGTAGTAAGAGGGAATGAAGTTTTCACCCGCGTACAGAGTACCAACTCCCCATGTAATCTTTGAAAGGTTACCGAATACTCCGGCCATGGCTCCATAACCCATCGTATCCTGATCCAGGAGTACAACACCCTCCACACCTGCCTTGGCGTTGAACAAACCACTCTGAACCAATATCTGCTCCAACGCCACAGAGAGACCGCCCTGAATAGCTGTCGAAGGTGTACTCAACTCTTCCATATCCACCACACCTGTTACAGATAGATACGGCCCTCCAGCTGTGATACCAGTATTGAATGTGTAGTTACCAAAATATATGCTGGAACTTTCTGCAAGCCTGAAAGGCGATATACTGAGCAGCTCGTACGGTAGGTGCACTGAAAGCTGATGTGCACCGAAAGCAAGTCGAACGTCGAAAGCGCGAGCATATTGGCTGGTGTAACCCGCCAACAGCAATCCAAGACCGTAAGTGTACTCATCCATGTATCCATACCTTATACCGAAAGCAGGTGTTTCGAATTTCAGCCAGGCGATATTGAAAGCGCTGAGAATACTGGTACTGTCCGGAGTATCTGGATCGGCAGGAGGCACACCATAATAGAGAGGACTGGTTATGTCACCTTTCTGATAGGCATTGATTCCTATACCCAGTTCGAAGGGGCCAAAGCTCAATGGTATCGAGAAACTGTAGATCATGTAACTAACTCCACCCTTTTCGACAGGCCCGAAGTCGACTTCTTCAAGAGGTCCAGCCTCTCCTTCCGCTGGTTGTTTTTCTTCTTCTGCCGGTTGCTCTTCTGGCGGCTGTTCTGTCACCCCTTCCTCTTTGCTTTCAAGTTCTTGCAACATTTCTTCATAGTAATCGAGTGATCTGTCGAGACTGGCTATGTTGAAACCTTCAGTCCCAAATACACCCATGTTACCAGAACTAATAGGCACTATCTGCCCACCTGCTGTTTCCGCATACACAACACCCTCGAAAACCCTGACTATACTGTTTTCACCTGCTTCTACCGAGAACTTCGTACCTCTCACACCTGCGACCACCGAGCCAGCACTGACCATGAATTTCGAACCACCAGTAAGTACACGATTGATTTCACTCAACAGCTCTCCTTTACGAACCTTTATGCTGACGTTCATCCTTTCTCCATCGGTTCGCAAACGTTCAAAGAGTACCTGAGTTTCCGGAGGTACCGTCAGGAGTATACCGTCCTTCCCTTCCAGCACAGCATACGAATCTTTCATAGCCAGCATCTCGTCGCCTTCGTAAATCATGTCGTCCTTCTTGACAGGATTCCATATCTCCTCGCCCGCTCTCCTGAGAGCCACCTGTCCCCTGAACTCGAGAACTTTAAGGGCCAGTTTCTCAGCCAAAGCGAGTTCTTCCTTCTCCCTTATCTGCACCATATACGTGGCTTCAACATTCAGATCCGCATTTTTGAATTCCAATGTTGCTGTTCCAGGCACGGATGGTGCTATATACACCAGCTCGGCTTCACCCTGTGAAAGAGCCAATCCGGAGAAGAAAACTTCAGGGTCGGCGAATCCACCTATATCCACACTCACATCCAGAACCACATCCTCCGGTAACACTTCCCCGCTTTCTTCATCCACAAGTTTGATGTACAAGATGAGCGAATCATCCACACCCACCACGGTACTTTCAGCGCTTATCTGAAGCAATGCTGCAAATACCGGAAGTGCCGTGACAAGTGTCAAAACCACTATGAGCAGCTTCCTCATATATGATCACCTCCAAAAGATTTGATTCATGAGGTTTATGATTATCAAATTTGTTACCATGGCCAGGACGAAACTTACCAGAAACTCCTGCCTTCTTTCCGCATACAAAAACCATGATACCAAAACCCCCACTGTCAAACTCGCCACGCCCAGTGGCCACCAGATGATGTGCACAAATGGTGATGAACCCCTGAACAGGTACCCTATCCAGTCTCTGGAATAATAGTTACTGTTTTTGTATCCAAAACCTATGTACGCCAGTATACCGAAAACGTACGCATCCAGTACTGCCAGTATCAACAACAGAACCATCGAATCACTTATCCAAAATGAGCCTGCTTGCAAATAAATAGATGCTACAATTATTGTTATTAAATGCAATAACTGATCGAACAAGTAATATCCAACCTTTTTCACCCATCCATACTTTAGACTCAACTTGACCTTCAAAAGATCTATGAAAAAATGCGCCACTACGATGAGCCCCACCACGATCATAACGGAAGAATTGATACCAGGTAGCAGAAATAGCACATGACTTAAACCCACCAACAAGACATGAAAAAGCAAAACACCGAAACGTCTCTCCTTATTTTTGGCAATATAACCATTTTGCAGTACAAAATCTCCTACCAAATGTCCAAGATACAGATGCAGCAGTCCAGACATTTTTTACCCTCCAGTACCTTTAATTACATTCTCCAGGATCTTCACCAGCCGCGGATCGAATTTATTGCTCTCTTTTATGAGAGATAACGCCTCAGCAAGCTCCAGCTTTCTTCTATATGGCCTTTCTTCTGTCATGGCACAGAATGCATCCAACAGTCCAATTATTCTAGCATGTAGAGGAATGTTCTCGCCTGCCAGTCCCTCAGGATAACCTGAACCGTCCCAGCGTTCATGATGATACTTGACCGCCTTTAAAACTCCTTCCGAAACTCCCTCAACCTGCTGAAGAATTTCTTCGCCGAAGATCACATGCTTTTTTATTTCTTCCCATTCCTCCTCACTGAGTGATCCCTTCTTGTTGAGTATTCTATCACTGACGCCTATCTTGCCCACATCGAAAACCAATGCTGCCAGCTTCAGATCCTCCAGTTCTTCACCTTCTATTCCAAGCATCCCTGCCATTTTCACAGCCAGCTCATGAACTCTCTTCGAATGATCGATGGCCCCTCTTGTTCTTGCATTGGTAGCCTCAACGAGAGCAGCAAGCGCATCGTTCAATATTTGCTTTATCTGCCATTGAATTATACTGTTTTCGATTATCACGCCTATGGTCTTCCCCAAGCTGGAGATCAAAATGAGATCATCCAGCGAGAAGCTCCCCGGTTTATTTATAAATTCCATGGCACCAATGGTTCCGTACCGCCCCACTACGGGTATGGCCATCACATTGCTCACAGGATAATACTCATAAAATCCATCGAAATGTTGTGGATGCTTCGAGACATCGTCGACCAGTATTGGACACGACATCTTGACGACCAGGCCAACCAAACTCGCATCAACGGGTACCCTCTGTCCTTCTATCCTCTCGCCAGCACCCCTGTAGGCCACATAACACTCCAGATATTTTCTATCCTGTTCGTCCCAGAAGAAGAAAGCTCCAGCTTCCGCATCCAGTATGCCCGCGAACATCTCCAGGGTAACTTTTATTAGCTCTTTTGGATTCTCTAGATATTTACCAAGGGTGGTTATCATGGAAATCAATTGATCCAGCTTTACTTCAGGGATCGGTTCTTCCAGTCCCAGATGCTCCATGAGCATCCATCGAAATGAACCCAGCACATCAAAATCAACAGGTACTAAAGCAGCATACAATTCTATGACTCCTCTATTCCCGAGATTTTCCTGCAATATCAGATTCTCACGTGCTCCTTTGCGCCCGAACTTTTTGCCGTCTATTTCCACATACAGGTTCATTCCTCTGGACTCGAAATAGGAGACGTTGTTATGAATGATCTCCTCCAGTCTGGTCATCTCCTTCTCTCCTTCCTCTCAGAGAATACAGATTCAACGCCACCGATTTACCTTTCACGTTGAATTCCCCCACGTATTCGAACAGGAACCCATCACCAGCTGCCCTTACCACCTCATCTGAGACCAGGATTTCTGCATCAACTTTGCGTGTTAAGGATTCAATACGCGATGCAGTGTTCACCGTATCACCTATAACCGTGTAATCCATCCTGAACGGTGCTCCTATGTTTCCAACGACGGCTTCACCTTTATGAATCCCTATACCGCTGTCCAGGGAGAGATTATCACCGTATCGTGCCTTCAACTTTTCATTGAGCTCTTTCAGTTCTTTACGCATATCCAGAGCACAATTCAACGCCCTTTCAACCTCATCACCGTAGGATATTGGAGCACCGAATACCGCCATTATGGCATCCCCAACGAATTTGTCTATGGTTCCGCCATATCGATTCCTTATCACATCTGCCATAGCGGTGAGATACTCATTGAGCACCGAAACAACTACCTCCGGATCCTTGCTCTCGCTGAAAGCAGTGAATCCTTTGACATCGGAAAATAAAACGACTATGTCCTTCTTTTCTCCTCCCAGCTTTATCTCTCCTTGTTTTACCAGTACATCTGCCACGGTATCGGGAACATACCGGTAGAAGAATTCACGAAGCTTCTTCTTTTCTGCGTATTCTCTGTAAAAATTAGAAGTTATATTCACAGTGGAAAGCACCACACCTGCCATAACGGGATAGAAGGTATCGACCCATATGTGATTGAGAAACATGTAATAACTGAGAAAGACATATATCACCGTAACCGATAACGAGAGGAAGTTGAGCCATGTTTTCGAGAAGGATGAAAGCAAATTGGCAGTGAGTACAACCAAAAAAACCAGTAATAAACGCAAGTAAAAGGGGATACGTACCAGGGTGTCACCCCTTATGAAATTCTCTATGGCTGTTGCGTGTATCATCACTCCGGCGGTGTTCGGATTGAAAGGTGTGGATCGAAGATCGTACAGTCCTTTGGCACTCGTAGTATATCCCAGCAGAACCACCTTATCTTTGACCAGTTTTTCCAGATCTACATTGCCGTAAGTCACCTCGTAGAAGGGATACTCAGGAAAGATCTTGTCGCCGTAGTACCACAGATGAAATATACCATTCATATCGAATCGTACGGTACGATTTCCCACATAGACAAGCCTTTTCTTAAAATCCACTATCATGTTACGCGGATCAACATCCTCGTACAGTGCGAAGGCTATCAAATCCATATGAGGTAGATAACCCGACAACAACCCCTTTTCCTCAGACCATATCTCTTTTATGAACAACGGAAGATTACGTACCACAGCATCCACATCCAGTTCGCCGATCTCAAAAGCGGCTGATGGAACAGCGGAAGAGAACCTGGCAATGGGCGGGATAATTTTGTAGACACTTATAGGCATGATAGTAGCAGCGTACTCAAAATTCTTCATTTTAAAAGCATAATTCAGATAGTACGTGTTCCCGTCCAAATCCTTTTTCATCTTTTCCGGATAGCTCTCGTAGGTTTCCCTGTCGAACACCATATAAGTACCAAGAACGACCTTTTTATTACGCAACAACACGCTGGCCAGATAGAGATCACTCTTCGGATTGGTTTCATCGGGTGTGGTGAAAGAAACATCGAAAGCGACAGCTTTTGCACCTGCTGCCAGCACTTTGCCTATGAAACGCCCATAATGATGTCTTTGCCACGGCCATTCATCGTGTTTGAAAACCGACATCTTTGCCAGAGAATCTTCATCTATACCAACTATAACCACATGAGGATCGATATGCTCTGTACCCCTCACATTGTATCGGAGGTCAAGTGTCTTCAGTTCGAATATCTCTATCCACGGGTTACCAAACCTGTAAGCTAGAAAATAAACGAGCACCAGCGCAAAAGCTATGATCCACGAAATCTTACGCAATTCTTCACCTCCTCAAACACCTCACAATGTAAGACCCTCTGAAACTCTTACGAGTTCTTCGAAAGTCGGGATTCAGGGAACGGTTACCAGATCATTCGAATTTTCCGAATCCCTTATCACATGCACTTTGGTACCCACAGATGCCACATCGAAGATGATGCCAGCTTGATTATCCATCATACGAATACATCCATGTGAAATGCGCTTACCGATCTCCCATGGTTTAGTTGTACCGTGTATACCGTACCGAGGTTGTGAAAGCTGGAGCCAGTACGATCCCAGACCATTTATTATGACACCTGGAGGGATATACTCTCCATACCAGTAAAGCGCAGGATTCCTTTCCTTGTAAATTATATGATAATCACCCGGGGGTGTAGCATCACTCCTGCCGAGTGCCACGGGGTAAGAAGCTATCACACTATTTCCATACATTAACTGCAATTTGGCTCTTTTCAGATCTATGATTATCTTCAAGGGCGATTCTGAAAAAGTGACTCTTCCTATTTTCAGTCTTCTACCGGCTATTATGTTGTTCGGATCCACTATGCGGTTTATCAGCATCAGATACCCAACGGTTGTGTTGAAACGCTTAGCAATATCGTAGAGAGTATCACCGGGTTTGACAAGATAGTACTTCGGTTCAAGAAATTGTATTTTTGCTTCAACTGGTAATCCACCCACAGGGAAAAGATAACCTGCAAGCACCCGTGCATCAAGTTTCCTATCGAAGCTCAAGAAAGGTCCGACGATTTTGAAACGAAAACTGTGCTTGCCATCATCGAAATCTTTTTTGAAGCTACAGAAAAACGTTCCATCGTAGTGAAGAACGTTCACATTTAGAGGTTTACCATCAACGTAAACTTCCTCTATTTTGAAAGGTTTTGACAATTCACCAACGATGTAGTGTATAAAACCGTCTTTGTCTTTATCGGAAAACACGAGTATCTTCAACTTACGAGGAACAACGTTCGAAAGTTCAAGATACGGTCTGTTAACATTCTTAACGCTGGCACCATTCATCCTGCTATCCAGCACGTTCTTGCCCCATATAACGAATTGATATCTTCCAAATACTTTGAGATCATCTTCAGCTATTTTCATTTTATATACCAGGTTAGTGGCGTCCACAAGTTCAGGACGGCTCTTTATCCCTGCATGTATTATGAGTACATTAGGAGGGAATTTCGGTGTATAAAGGGGCACAACTCGAAAGACAAAAGAAGTGGAGCTGGCGTCCAGTATTTCCACCTCATGATCAAACCCCATTGCACCTGAGATAATCGCAAAGAAGATTAAGAATATTGAAGGCAACATCAACCTTATTACTTTTCGGTATCTTGTGCTCGCCATCTTTACTTATGATCACCACCTCGTTTTTCTCGCTCCCAAAACCTATATCCCTCCTGGATACATCGTTCACCACTACCATATCAAGATTCTTTTCAAACAACTTTTTCCGGGCATTTTCGAGATGATTCTCAGTTTCCGCAGCGAATCCCACCACAAATTTGTCCGTATAACGCCGTGCGATTTCCTTCAGTATATCCACCGTCCTGTGAAGCTCCAGTGTCATGATCTCCTCATCTTTTTTTATTTTACACTTTGAAGGATTGGGTATCGTGTAATCTGCCACTGCAGCGGCCATTATGATCACATCCATATCTTCAATATGCTCCATAATCTTTTTATACATCTCCCCGGCACTCTCAACCCTTTCCAGTTTTACACCAGGAGGTGGAGAAATTTCAACGGGACCGCTGATCAAATACACGTCTGCACCCATCCATCGTGCTACCCTGGCCAATGCGAATCCCATCTTACCACTCGAAGGGTTGGAAATGAAACGCACAGGATCTATGTATTCTCTCGTAGGACCCGCAGTAATTAGGATCTTCTTCCCTTCCAATCTCTTTTCAACAAAAGCAGAACGTATCTCATCGAGCACCTCGTCAACTTCTGGAAACCGTCCCTTGCCTTTTTCTCCACAGGCCAGGTGACCTTCGGCAGGTTCCACCACTTTCCAACCACCGGCACGCAATTTTTCAATATTTTCCTGCACAACAGGGTTATAGTACATTCTTACGTTCATAGAAGGTACCAGCAACTTCCTCTGTCCCTGATAAACTACCGAGCACAAAGTAAGCAAATTATCGGCGATACCATGTGCGATCTTGGCTATGGTGTTGGCGGTGGCAGGAGCAACAACAAAAACTTCTGCCCATTTCGAGAGTTCAATATGGGGTATCCAGCCTGCATAAACTTCATTGATATCCGTAAAAACCTCACACGAAGCTATCGATGAAAAAACATCCGGAGAGATCATTTCAACAGCTGCCGGGGTCATGATCACCTTCAATTCTGCTCCAGACTTTCTCAAATCGCTTGCCAATTGTACTGTTTTGCATATCGCTATACCCCCACATATACCCAACAGTACTTTTCTGCCTTCCAACACCTCCGGCATGTTATCACTTCACATCCGGGATCAGAACTCTCAACATCTCCTCGTTCTTTATAACCACCTTGCCCTCCTCAAGTTCCTTCAACGCTACGGACACCATGTTGTTATCGGGTGTTTTCACGGTCGGACGTGCGAAATCATTCAACGCTTCTGCACGCCTTGCAACTGCCATAGGTATAGCATACTTGAAGGGTATCTTCTTCAAAAGATTGTCATAGTTTATAGGGGGTCTCAACATCATTACACACCTCCTTACTCCACACTTATTTCATAACCTCTGGGATCCCTGTAAGTGAATCTGACCTCAAGTTTTTTGCCTAGCTCTCTTTCCAGTCTTCTTATTTCCGAGGGTAACAGATAACCCGATAGATTCTGGAAAACGTTGATCTTCACCTTCCTTATCTTTCCATCGCCTCTGTAACGTTTCAACTCTTTCAACAATTTCATGTAGATCATCTTTGGACTGATAACACGACCTGTCCCCATACATATGGGACACCTTATAGTGAGCGAGGCATCCAGCGATCGCTTGGTTCTCTTCCTGGTTATTTCCAGTAAACCCAGCTTCGTGAATCCTTCTATCCGCACCTTGCCTTTATCGCGTGCAGTTTCCCTTTCCAGAATATCTACGTATTCTTCTTCATTCACCGTTCCAGCATCGCCCCTTATGAAATCCACCAATATTATGCCACCTATATTTCTCAAACGCAACTGTCTGGCTATCTCTTTCGCCGCCTCCAGATTGGTTCGATGTGCCGCCTCATCCAGATTGTATCCTGTTACGTTACTTGCCGTATTAACATCTATAACCGTCATAGCCTCCGTATGATCCACCACTATGTTCCCACCTGAAGGAAGAGACACCACCCTTCCCAGAAGTTCTTCCATCTGACTGTATATGTTGAAAATCTCGAATGCATCAGAATCTATTATTCTCATCCTGAAATCCAATCCCATTTTTTCGCGTAATTTGAACAGCTTATCGCCGATTCCTGGAGAATCGTACACGATTTCCTTCACCGCGTTATCACAACGTTCACGCATAATGTAGCTTATCAAATCTGGCTTTTCGTGAATGAGCTGCGGTTTCTTCAAACGCTTGAATTTCTTTACGATCTCTTCCCACTTTTCTACAAGTTCCTCAAATTCCTGGATTATAACAGAATCACCGATGCCCTCTGACAGTGTTCTAAAAATAACCCCTCCATACTTTGTTAGAGTCTTTCCCAGCTTCTTCAAACGCTGTCTTTCACCGGGATCGGCAATTTTTCTGGAAATACCTATAACCTTTTTAAAAGGAAGATATATGACGTATCTTCCAACCAGATTGACAAAGGTCGTTATCTGTGCTCCCTTACCATCACGTGGATCTTTTTTCACCTGCACCAGAACTTTACTGCCTTTATTCAACATTGTACCTTTCTGTACGTCCTTGAAACGCAAAAAGGCATTTTTACCCGTTCCTATGTTAACGAAATACGCTTCTAATGAAGGAATCACATTTTCCACACGTCCCAGATATATGTTACCCATTATGCTGGCTTCCTCAATATCCTCAAAGAAAAGCTCCACCAGCTCTCCATTCTCCAGTATCGCTATGCGAATCTCGCTCTCCTTTTCGCTCATCACTATTATCTTTTCAACCTCAGAGTTCACGAAATAACCATTCCTTTCACTCCACGAGTTCTATCAAACCCAATGATCCATCGTTTCGAACATAAAGAACATTGATGTCACCTGTATCGGCGTTTCTGAAAACGAAGAAACTGTGTCCGAGCAACTTCATTTGATCCACGGCCTCTTCCAGGATCATGGGTTTCATCATAAAGCGCTTTCGTTTGGTTATCAGATCCGTTACGTCTTCTTCTTCACTGTCGGGAGAACTCTCAGCGACTACTTCGCGCCGTGGAGAACCACGTCTACTTCTTTTCTCCCTTATCTCTTTGTAGGACTTTAGCTTTCTCTCAACACTATCCACTACTGTGTCTATCAAAGCATAAGGATCATTACCCTGATCTTCAACTCTTATAACCGCATCTGGTACATGTACTGTGAATTCGAACTTGAAGAAACCCCTTTCTTTATCGAAACGGGCATCGGCGGATATTATCCGCCCCTCATCGAAAACCCTGTCTATCTTCTCCAGACGTTTGTCCAGGTAATTCCTCATGGCATCTGTCAACTCAAAACCTCGAGCCAGAAGCTTGTACTCCACGATGCTCTCCTCCTTTCACAACGTTCTCTCTCCTTTTAAACATACAGGCAACTTCATCCTTACCGAAACGGCCGTTTTTGGCAATGGAATATGCAGGACATCCACCACCACACGATGGAAACAAAGGGCAGTATTCGCATTCATCGTTATTCATCGTTAATCCTCCATAATTCCACCATATCTCCGAAAAATCCTGTTCCAAAATGTTACCCATGACGAAATCTTCTTGATACCTGAAATGTCCACAGGGTACAACACGACCATCGTTCAATATGGAAGCATGCGAATATCCCGCCGAACATCTCTCGAGTTTTATCGATTCTTCTAGATAAAAGACGATGTTTTCACTTTCCCTTCTCACCACATCATGAATGTATTTCAAAGCTTCAAACCATTCCTCTACATCCATGTCCAGCACGCTCGCGTTCTCCCTCCCCCTCCCCACGGGCACGAATCTGTCCACATATATTCCGTGCACCCCTTTATCCTTCATCATACGAACGTATTCACCGAATTCGCGCCAGTTCATTCTGTTCACCACAAAAAGTGGTACCACTTTGAAACCAGCTCTTACGAGCAATTCAACTGCATTTAAAGCTTTCTGAAAGGTGCCTGTCCCTCTCACATAATCACATGTTTTCGCACTCGCCCCGTCGATCGAAACACCCAGAACGAGATCAGGATAAACTTCTTTCAGCTTCCGCACCTTACTTTCGTCCAAAAGAACCCCATTGGTGTTCACCATAACTTTCTGTCCCAGCTTCCTGGCATACTCAAGAATGTCAAATATATCCTTTCTTATAAACGGTTCACCACCGACTATATCCACAATCTCCACACCGGAGGCATGTAGCTGCCTCAATATACTCTTTACCTGTTCTGTACTATACTCCCTTTGATCTTCTCCTCCCCTCGAGTAGCAATGTATACACCTCAACGGACATCGCAAAGTTATCTCAATTTCGACTATGAATGGAGCTCTTCGGTTCATATTCCAAACAACCTCCTGACATTTTCCCGAAGTTTTTCTGCCACTTCACCTGCATTCATACTTTTCAATCTCGACATTTCTTCTATCACGTAAAAAACCTTGGTTGGATCGTTCCGTCTCCCGCGAAATCTTTGAGGAGGAAGATAAGGAGAATCAGTTTCAGGCAAAAGACGATCCAACGGTACGTATCGCACTACTTTCCTCAAAGTATGATTCTTCGGATACGTCACAGGGCAACCAATCCCTATGTAGAAGCCCATATCCAGAAACTTTCTCGCATGAATCACTTCCCCAGAGAAACTGTGCACGACACCCCACGGTTTTCCTGGTATATCTACCGTTTTGAGAAGCTCCAGGATACGATCATAAGCATTTCTGACATGAAGTATAACGGGCTTACGACAGTCCAGAGCCATACTGAGCTGTTCCAAAAACACCCTTTCCTGTACATCACGCGGAGACAGATCTCTGTAAAAGTCCAGCCCCACCTCGCCCACAGCCACACATTTAGTATGAGAAACGAGATGTTGTATTCTTCTCTTTATAGATGAATCGAATGTTTTTGCATCATGTGGATGTATCCCAACAGAAAAGTACACAAATGAATGAGAATCAGCAAGTTTTCTCGCACATTCCATACTCTCGTCACTATAGGAAACTTCCAGAACGATTTCGAATCTTTCACTCATGATAGAAAGCAACTCAGAACGATCGTTATCGAATCTATTTGAACATAAATGCACATGTGTATCCACCAGTTTCATGACCGCACCTCTTGTTTGGTTTCTTTGTACATCTCCTTATTTAAATTATAACATCACGTTTTCGTAGCCTTAGCGAAAACAGGAATAGCGATACCCGTCATCACCAGGGCGAACGCTACCAATATCAACATATCGTTTATCACACTTTTCATAGACACACCAAGCACCATTATCTTACGAAGTGCATCGGCCAGATAAGTGAGTGGAAACACTTTGGCGATTTTTTGCATGAACGCAGGCATTTGCGATATTGGAAAGAAAACACCCGAAAGGAACATCATGGGGAAAGTAAAAGCGCCCATTAACATCTGTGCACTTTCCTGATCGGAAAGTGAAGAAGTGATTATGATACCGAAACCCATGAAACTGAAGACTCCTATTATCAACATGATGTACACCATGAAAATGGAACCCTGTAAACTGATGTGAAAAAGAAAGATGGCCAACAGAAGAATCAACGAAGACTGGATCAAACTTCTGAAAATCTGTGCGCTCATTTTTCCTACTATAACAGCCGAAGCAGGTGTCGGTGTAACAAGCAATCCATCGAGTGTACCCCTCTCCCTTTCCCTGGTTATGGCAGCCGCAAGCCCGTTCACCACACTCATGATGGCCACCATCGCTATGATGCCTGGAGCCATGAAATCGTAATACTTAAAATCACTCCCGTCCGGATTTATCAGCTTCATGGATACTTTACCTCTGGATTTTGAGAGAGGAAAGGCAAATCCTGCGATACTGTGAGAAACTGCCATGGAAGACTGCGGATCGTTAGGATTGGGAATAACTTTAAGAACTACATTTTCACCTCTCAAAAGACCCTTCAGGAATCCTTCGGGTATAACAACCACCGCTTTTATCTCCTTACGCAGCAGCCATTCCTTTGCATCATCGATACTCTCCAGAATTATCACATCTTTCACCTTATCTTTTATGAAACGTTCAAAAGCTTCGTCATAACACACGAAAGCCATTTTAATATCACCGGTGGACTGCAATTTTGGAAATATGTAACCTGTCATGAGCATCATGAATAAGGGCATCAGTATCATCGCAAATACCGCTACTCGATTTCTGAAGAAGTATTTCAAATCGTTAAACGCGATGTTCATGACCTTGCTTGTCCATCTCCTCAAATCACTTCACCCCGTTCCTTATGGAATGCCCTGTTAGTTCTATGAAGACATCTTCCAGCGTGGGTTCCAGTGACTTGATGGTCCTTATCTTCAAGCCCAGTTTCTGCACAGCGTTGACAAGATACGTTACCGCATCCTCGATACCATCCATGTGCACATGTACTTCATCCTGATCCACCATTACGACTTTCGAGATATGAGGCATTCTTTTAAGTTCTTCTAAAGCTTGCCAGCTACCGTTCGGAATTTCCAGCGCTACTATCTCCACCCCCGATGATTTGATCATACGTTTCAGCTTCGCAGTGGTATCCAGTGCTACTATGCAACCCTTGTCGATTATTCCCACCCTGTCACACAAAAGCTCCGCTTCGTTCATCAGATGTGTGGTGAGCACAATGGTGGTACCCCTCTCGTTGAGCTCTTTCACGAATTCGCGTATACGTCTGGTGGTTTGCGGATCCAGACCCAGAGTGGGCTCATCCAGAAAAAGGACCTCAGGACGGTGTATTATGGAACGCACTATGTTCACCCTCTGCTTCATCCCTGTGGAGAATTTCTGCACTCTAACGTTGCGCCACTCCCACATATCCACCATTTTCAATCCTTCTTCTATACGACTCCTGGCTTCTTTATCCGGTACATCATGTAAACGTGCAAAAAACATCAAATTTTCCCATGCTGTCAAACGATCGTACAATATCACCTTTTCTGCAACGAGCCCTATTTTTCTGCGAACCTCCATAGGATGTTTTACAACATCGTATCCCGCCACTCTGGCAGAACCGGATGTAGGAAGTGTTAGGGTCGTCAATATCCTTATGGTCGTGGATTTCCCCGCTCCATTGGGGCCAAGCAACCCGAATATTTCTCCTTTTTCAACTTCAAAGGTCACGCCATCAAGCGCTACAATGTCTTTATAAACCTTTCTAAGATCCCTGACCTCTATCATCGCCATGGTTCGCCTCTCTCCTCTTTCTGAATTTTTCAGCTATTATTTCCAGGGTTTTCACCGCTTCTAAAAGTTTCTGTTTCTCCAAGGTGTCGAGAGACTCCAGCAGCTTTTCCAAACGCGATTGAAGCTCTCGTTTCATAGCTTTCACATACCTGGCCCCTTCTTCTGTGAGTTCTATGACACTGATACGTTTGTCACTGGAATCCCTGACACGTCTTACGAGCCCTTCCCTCTCCAGCTGTTTCATGAGGAGAGAGAAGGTGGGCTTCGAAAAGTGAGCTTTTTGTGCCAGCTGAGAGATGTTCACAGCACCATACCTGTGGAGGGTAAACAAAGCAATGTATCTGGACGCTCTGGCGTCCCCCTTGAAAACTTCCCCCACAACAGACTGCATGAACTTCTTTATTCCCCCCACAAGTTTTTCAAGATCGACCGTTTTTTCCTCACACATCGCGTCACCTTCAATTAGTTAGTTTGAAAACTAAATAACAATTGGCATGTCAATTGTAACATACGGTAGGCGATAAAATCAATCTTTTCCTCACTTCATAGGGACCAAAGCCTGATAATCCTCGATGTTACCATCATCCAAACAGCATTCTATTATCTTTCTTCCAAGTGGGTGCAGATCTGGTGTCAGGAACTTTTTGAGCTCTTCCTTGAAGAAATCCACCAGTATCTTGGCGCCCTTCTCGTAACCATCCTCCCCCACTTCAGGCTGAACATGTGGATATAACAATTCGTGTGGAATCAAGTGACCGTCTATCTTGATATCCTTTGGAGTGAAGCCAAGCAGAGGACACCTGGACGGCAGCAGTTGGTCAGGTTTAAACCACGCTTTTCCTCGCCTCGAAAGATATTCTCTGGATATCCACTCGGGCATGAATCCCACCTTGTAAACACCTATATGCTGGTTAGGAACGAGAATGTATCTGGTTTCGGGTGTTTCGAGTATCTGTTCCAGGAGAATGTTGGCATAGTTCACCATTTTGCCCGTTGCGAAGGGCCAGAACGATCCAACTCCTTCACTCGACATACCCTTGGTTGCAGTTATACTGGGATTGGCATATCCTCTGGGAGCCACCAATCTCCACAACCAGGCCACCGCAGGTGGCAATATCTGAAGAAAGCCCACGATACCGTAAGATGGACGTTCTTTGGTACAGGGAGGTGTTCTCACACCAAAGCTTCTTATATCAACTTCGACCGGTTCGCTCACCGCATGAGGTATGGCTCTTTTAGGCAGGATAACGCGTGGATTGGGACAGGGTTTATCAGGCTCATCCATTATGTGTTCCCATATCAACACAGTGGAACGGGGAGGAGCATCTATGTTAAGGAATATCAGTGGTTCAGATGGATGAACGGTGAGGCCTTCTAGGAAGGGATCGGTTCCATACTTCGTTATGTGATCGACCCTTATGAACCATCCATCTTCCGCATCCTTCACCACCAATTTTCTTCCCTTCTGAAGCCGGGGATGGCACAGAACCATGTCATCTGCGACAGGTTCGAGCTCACTATTTTCCATCAACTCTATGTATATCTTCTCTCCGGTCTTTATATTTTCGGCAAGAAGTATCCTTCCATCCGGTTCTCTATGGACCTGCTCAAGCATTTCACTTTTGCCACCACCGCTGGCTCCTTCGTGCATTATTACGAAGACATTTTCATAGGGCGTTATGACCCTTACAACGGAAGCATGAGCGGTTAACCAACCTTCGTTTTCGCCCATTTGAAGCAGAAACCCATACACACCTTTTTTGGCGCTTGGCCCTGGATACAGATTGTAGGAGAAGATTTCGTGAACTTCGTCCAATCTGTTGTGCACCACCACCTGCTTTCCTTCAAAATGCGTGTGACGGAAGGGAGGAGCAAGGTAGATTATACATCGGGGTTTGAAACCATCCGGAATTTCATCTCTTGGTATGAAAAACTGAAGATCGGCCAACCCTCCGGCGAAAAATCCGGCATTTTTGGGTGCCACAAGCAATCCAGGATAGCCATACTCATGTCCACCAGCCATGAAAGGAATTAAAAGAAGCGATTGCTCCTTCAACCACTTTAACGTTTCGAGTCTGAGAGGTTCAAAGTCTTCACCGAATCTTTCGTAAAATCTGGGTTTGTCGGTTGGTTTGTTGTCTCCTATGACGAGAGCGCTGGGATCCCTTCTTCTCATGTAAGTTTCAGGATAATTGATGGCCAGACCATTTTTACACTTCGCCACGGTGGCCTCAACCACCATACCCCTTCCGGGCACTTCGTACATAACCTCAAAGAAATCTTTCCCATCAACCGCCAGTTCCAGTATTTCATCCTTCGTTCGAGGTATCACAACCTCTCTAGCCGATTCGAGAACCTCTTTCAATTCCAAAGGAATCATGAACTTCTCTTTCATTGTTGTCTCCACTCTTCTCTCCTCCTTCATGTAGGAAATGACAAAATGCTTATTTTCTAATATTATCCTCGTAGATGTTTCATAGGCATTAAAAAATTGCGTGTGTGAGCACCCCTTATGTTACACAAAGATTAATCTCACTTTTTCATACACGGACGGTTGACTTGATGCATCATAAGTCGTAGAATATATTGCATTTTGCCCACCGCAGAGGAGGTTTCCCTATGAACTGGCAAACTATACCGCTCGGGATAAGGCGCTACATAATGTTCTCCGTAATTGGTGGAGTATCCTTCATAACGGTCATCATCTCCCCGGCATGGGCCAATCTAATGCATTTTTCTCTGGTGGATGTAGGTTGGATCTTCAGCGTGACCTTTGCTATACAGGCCATCCTTTCTTACATCCTGGGCAGAAGATTCGAGAACGCATCCCCGAACATAGCACTCTCAATCGGTAGAGTTTCGTTTGCTCTGGGAAACCTGCTCTTCGCCATTGCAACCAGATTGTGGATATTCGTCGTGGCTCAACTCCTGTTCAGTTTTCTGGACGTTTTTTATCCTTCTCTGGTGATGTATGAACGTGCCATACTGGTACCCAAATACCGTGAAAAGCTGTACTGGCTCCTCTTCGTTATTAACGATCTGACCAAAGCGGTGGTTTATTTTTCCTTTGTATTCCTGCTGTCTCCAAAACTTTCTGGAATAAGATTTTACCAGGTCATATTCGTGTCGGTAGGAGTGGCAAATCTGGTTTACGCCCTGGCATTCATGAAGTTCCTTCCACGTGTGGAAAAAGGGACACAACTACACGCAGAACAGGTGTACAGACCCGCACACAGAAAGGTATTTTTCCTCCTGATGCTGCATCAGTATCTGAGTTATTCCTCCTTCGGCTTTGCCAGCTTCCTCATAATATCTTATTATCTCATGAACGTTTTCAAACTCGGCACAGCATCTCCCATACTCTTTGAAGCTCTTTTCTCCGTATCAGTGGTTCTTTCAATTTTATGGCGTCCAAGGCTGCGTACCCCGCCTCACCTGAACTTCGCGGTGGGTATAGTATGTGTAACCATCAGCCTCTTGCTGATGTGTGCACCCAACGTCTACATTTTCTTCGGTGCGCATCTCATCATGGGAGTAGGCTTCGTGCTGTGGTTCCCAGCAAAGGAAATGTTGAAAATGGATATGGGACCGAAGGAACTGGGAAGATGGGAAGGATTTTTCCAGGGTTTGAATATATTCACCAGAATATTCACACCGGTGTTATCCACCATGGTCGCAACCAGAATAGGATACGTGTACGATTTCTTTATCGCCGCCTGTCTGACCTTCACGTCCTTTCTGGTTGCCATTCCAACCATCAGATGGTATGGAAAGAGCTCCTACGGCAAATGAGGATTTCGATGTCTCCATAACTGCGCTTTTCGACGAGAAGATTATTCAACGTGAGATCGTACTTTTCGTGTTTGCTCACTTCGATCACAGCACAGTCCCTGAACATCTCGTTCGCATCCAGAATTTTCAGGATTTCCCGCACCATGTTATGTTCGAACGGCGGATCAGCGAAGAGTACATCAACTTCTTCCATCATGGGAAGTTTCCTTCTGAAATCACCTCTCACTATAATGCAACTTTCTTCAACACCGAGTTTCAAAGCATTGTAACGTATCGTTCGAATCGAACGTTCGGAAACATCCAGAAATATCACCTTGCGTGCACCCCTGCTCAGCGCTTCAAATCCCATGATTCCACTGCCAGCAAAAACATCTGCGAAAACCTTGTCTTCCACATTCACCATATCGAAAATGGCCTTACGTACCAGAGAAGTAGTATAACGTGTTCTAAAATTCGCCACCGTTTTGATTGGCCTGCCCTTGAACTTTCCAGCCGTTATCTTCAACATACGTTTTTCACCCTACTTCCACGAACTTCAACTTCTCTCCATACATTTCTACAACCTTTTGGTACAATTTCTGATATTTCCTCAAATCAGGATCCGAATCCAGAAGTTCCAGCGCATCCTGCCTGGCCTGCACCAGTATTTCACGATCTTCCAGTATATCCGCTACTTTGAAATCAGGCAAACCATGCTGCTTAACACCTATGAATTCGCCCGGCCCCCTGAGTCTAAGATCGTACTCCGCCAGCTCGAATCCGTCTTCTATAGCCGCGAATTTCTCCAACCTTTCAAGAATATCCTCCGGCAAATCGGGATTCACTATCAAAAAACAGTAGGCCTGCTTCTCACTTCGGCCAACTCTACCCCTCAGTTGATGCAGCTGGGCCAACCCAAAACGTTCAGGATGTTCTATTACCATCACAGTAGCATCGGGAATGTCTATGCCCACTTCCACCACAGTGGTCGCCACCAGAATCTGGTACTCTCCCGTGGCGAGTTTCTCCATGATCTCATCTTTCTCGGCCGTGCTCATACGTCCATGTATCAGGCCAACTCGCAGATCGGGAAAAATATTTCCGGAGATATGTTCGAACATCTTGACAGCCGCCTTCAATTCGAGCTTTTCCGACTCCTCAACCAGGGGATAAACTATGAAAGCACGTCCTCCCGCTTTTACCTCTTTCCTTATGAACTCATAAACTTCTCCAAGTCTGCTTTCTGGAACTGTGAGAGTCTTGACTTTTTTTCGTCCTCTGGGCATTTCGTCTATCACACTTACATCCAGATCTCCATACAGAGTCATGGCCAGCGTCCTCGGTATCGGCGTGGCTGTCATCACCAGAGTATCCACAGCATGTCCTTTGGATATCAGAGCTTCGCGCTGCCGTACACCGAATCTGTGCTGTTCGTCTATAACGACCAATCCCAGGTTTGCGAATTTCACATCCTCCTGTATCAACGCATGGGTACCAACAATAACATCCAATTCTCCATGCTCCAGCATGTATTTCAACCTTTCCCTTCTACTTCCCATAACTGCATGTGTGAGAATATCAACTTTCATCCCCAGAGGGGCTAGATCCCTGCTGAGCCGCATGAAATGCTGATGGGCCAGTATAGAAGTGGGAGCCATCATCGCAGATTGAAAGCCCGCTTCATGGTTGTCCACTATTGCCAGTTCTGCAACGACAGTTTTTCCGGATCCCACATCACCCTGCAGTAATCTGTTCATGGGCTTGGGGGAGATCATGTCCCTCCTTATCTCCTCGTGTACTCTTAGCTGTGCATCGGTCAATTTAAAAGGAAGAAAAGACAGAAACTCCTGGGCCAGTTCACCTTTTATTTTCTTGGCTATACCGGGTTTCATCTTCTCACGCATCTTCCGTGTGTACAAAACAGCCAGCTGGAAAAAGAACAGCTCCTCGTATGCCAGCCTTTTCCTTGAAAGTTCTAAATGGTAACGACTCACAGGGAAATGCATCCCCATTATGGCACGCGGAAGATCTATCAACTTACGTTTACTGACTATCTCAGGAGGAAGGTTCTCCTTGAAGCAAGAAGCAAGATGAATATTTTTGTGTAGTATGTTCCTCATGGTCTTCTGACTTATACCGGTTGTGAGACGATATATGGGTACTATGGTACCTTTATCATCACCACCTTCAACGATCTCGAATTCTGGAGAGTTCATCTCCAGAGGACCAAAATAACCCCTCTTCACCGTTCCAAAAGCCACTATTTTCTTGCCTTCTGCTAGCTTTTCTTTCACATACGGTTGATTGAACCACTTCAGGATCATGTGTGAAAAACCATCCGTTATCACAGCGGAAACTATATGGGGCGTGCCAGGTCGTTCGGAAACCCTGACGATCTCTCCCTTCACAGTTGCACGCACACCAGGCTTGAGCGAAGATATGGGAAAAGTTATTCGTCTGTCATCGTGTATTCGCGGGAAATATAGAAGAAGATCGCATATGGTTTCTATGCCCAAACGTTTCAGTATCTTCTGTCTGTACTCTCCCACACCTTTCGCAAATTTCACAGGAAGATCCAGCTTCTTGTCGCATGTACCAGCATTGAGAGATGGAAGTAAATGTTCTTCCCTCAACCTTTGCATCATGCCGGGAATGTTTTCCAGTCGTATTCTCTGACGCATCGGGGGAAGCCTTGGGAGTTCAGAAATGTAGTCCACCAGTGCACGGAGTTTTTCCCTGACCTTCTCATCCAGCTTCTCGCCTATACTCCTTTTGCGTTCGACGACGAACTGCACGAACATTCCCATATCCATTTTGCCACTTTCCAGCCTGTCGAGAGCGGATAAAACATCGTTTATGAACGTTTCGAAGGTTATCATACGTTCATCATCACCCATACAATGGAAGTAAAAGACCCCGAAACCGGGGTCCGAAAATCATCTGTTGAGGAGTTCCATCAAAGATTTCAATTGCTTGCTTTTGCTGGGATGTCTCAATTTCCTCAGAGCCTTTACTTCTATCTGTCTTATCCTTTCACGCGTGACGTTGAAAATCTGACCCACTTCCTCCAGTGTCTTCGCTTTTCCGTCGATCAAACCATACCTCATTTTCAGCACAGCTTTTTCACGCGAGTTCAACGTGTTGAAGATCTTTTCAATTTCCTCTCGTACAAGCATCGTAACGGCACTTTCTTCAGGCGAAGTGGCATTCTCGTCGGGCAATATATCACCCATGGTGGAATCATCGTCACCACCTATGGTGGATTCAAGAGAAACCGTTTCTTTGGCAGCCTGCAGAATTTCCTCCACCTTTTCAACCGGCTTGCCCGTGATCTTCGCCAATTCCTCAACCGTTGGATAATCTCCATGCTCCTGTAGATATTCCCTTATAACCTTGTTCATCTTGTTTATCGTTTCAACCATGTGCACAGGCACACGTATCGTTCGCGCCTGATCGGCTATCGCACGGGTTATCGCCTGCCTTATCCACCACGTTGCATAGGTACTGAACTTATAGCCTTTTTTATAATCGAATTTTTCGACGGCTCTTAAAAGACCAGTGTTACCCTCCTGTATCAAATCGAGGAAAGACAGGCCCCTCCCAACATATCTTTTGGCTATGCTGACGACCAACCTCAGGTTCGCATTTATCAACTGTTCACGTGCCTTTTTATCGCCCTTCTGTGCTCTCTGCGCCAATTCGCGTTCTTTAGCGGGTGTCAGCAGAGGGATCTTTCCGATCTCCTTGAGATACATTTTTATAGGATCCTTTAAAAAAGTGTTATCGTAGATCTCGGGTTCATCCGAAACGAGATCCGTTTCAAGGGATTCTTCACCACCTTCCTCCAGTTCTTCATCTTTAACACTTTCCAGTATTTTCACGTTGTTCCTTTCCAGCTCTTCGTAAACCTTATCCATCATCTCGTCGCTGAATCCCTCCGCTTCTGGTGGAAAATGTTTGTCTATGTCATCGTACGTAACGTAGCCACGTTTTTTACCCAGATCGATGAGTCTCTTCATCCTCTTTTCTATCTCTTCAGCAGAAAGTTTCTTAATCTTTTTCTTCGCCATGATATCACCCCTCCTCTCTAGGAGGTTTAAGAGAACCGGTTAAATCCACCCTTTCTCTCAGCAATCTCTCTCTTCGCGCAGGATCAATATCGCTTTTCGAAAGCTCCTCCTCGATTTCCTTTATACGATGTCTTATCTTTCTCATTCTCAACTTCTCGAGACAATCCGTCAGTATCTTCTCTTCTTTTCCTTCCGCTGTCTCCATATTCATGATCTCAAAGATTCTGTCTGCCATTTCCTTTGACAGATTCTGAATCAATATGTTCAAATCGAATTCTTCAGTTGAAACCATGCTGAAAAATGTTTTGCCGAACTCATCAAGAACTTCCTCGTATTCCCTCACTGAATCCCTGATGATGTGTCTCAAACGAGGGTTAGAAATGTACAATTTAACGAGATGATCTTCCTCACGATAAACCATCCTTTCAATGCTCTGAACGCGTTGATCTTCTCGCCGCGCCGAACTCAATTTTTTCAAGTAAGTTTGGGTATCCTCGAAAGACCATCCCAGAATTTCTGCCACCTTTTCCACAAACTTCCTGGACCTTTCCGGATTACCACCTTCCATTATCCGCAACCACCGTGCAACACGACGCAGATAGGATTCTTTACCCGAAACGTTATCCATATCCAACCCCATTCTGAGAGCATTCGCCAGAAAAATTTCATAATCTTCTGCTTTCGCGAATTCATCCACCAGTTGATCAACACCATGTTTCCTCAAGACCTCGTCGGGATCCTTCCCACTTTTTAAAAGCGCTACCACAGCGCTCATGTTCATCGCTATTATCTCTCTCACTGCTCGTAATCCCGCTTTGATACCCGCTTCATCCGCGTCAAAAACCAGTAACAGATTTGAAACTACGGAATTTATCTTTACCAGATGTTGCCTTGTTAAACTTGTACCCAGAGTTGCAACCGCATTCTGCATACCTGCCCTGTGCAGGGCCATGGCGTCGAAAAAACCTTCCACTACGATCATGAAACCTACATTTTTTGCAACACCGCGCGCTTTATTGAGCAAATATAGTGTTCTCGATTTATGGAAAAACCTTGTTTCCGGGGAGTTCAAATACTTTGGTTCACCACTCCTCAGGGCCCTTCCACCAAATGCCACAACACGTCCATTTTCATCCCATATCGGTATGGTTATACGCCCCGCGAATCTATGAACGAAATCTTCCCCTTTCCTGAAAATCAATCCATATTTCACCGCATCGTCCAGAGTATATCCTTCTTTTTTCAAAGAACGGATGAGATCACCCTCAACTTTCAACGGTGCATAACCCAACTGGAATGCTTCCACATCGCTTTTGGTGAGCTTCCTCTCGTTTTCAAGGTAGTCCAGAGCATCACGCGCATCGGTTTCGAAGAGTTTATGAAAATAATAGTCCTTGAACAGCCTGTAAATGTTGGTGTACCGTACAACAAAAGTATCCCGTCTGAAATCTGGTAAAGACAACCCTGCCCTTCTTGCGAGCTTTTCAACCGCCTCCATGAAGGACACGCCTTCTATCTCCTGAACGAACTTTATAACATCACCGCTGGCTCCACAACCAAAACAGTGATAGAACTGTCCTTCTGGATTAACGTAAAAACTGGGAGTTTTCTCTGCATGGAATGGACACAGCGCCCTGTAATTCTTGCCAACCTTTTGCAAATGTAAATATGAACCTATCACCTCTACTATATCGAGGCGATCCTTCAGTTTCCTCACAAAATCTCGCAGATCCATTCATCTTCGGGTCAGCGCTTGGAGTATTGAGGAGCTCTCCTGGCTTTCTTCAAACCATACTTCTTTCTCTCCACCATTCTTGCATCCCTTGTGAGCATTCCCCGCCCTTTCAAAGGCTTTCTGAGACTATCATCGAACTGCACCAGAGCTCTTGCCAGGCCAAGTCTCACCGCACCAGCCTGACCCGACAACCCACCACCTGAAACGTTTATTATTATATCGAGCTTACCCTCCATACCAACCACTTTCAGAGGTTCAAAAGCATGAACAACAAAGGTATCCACCTGAAAATACTCTTTGGGATCGTTCATCTCTTTACCGTTTATTTTTATTTTTCCGCTTCCGGGTCTCAGAAACACTCGCGCAACGGAGGTTTTACGTCTTCCAACACCGTGATAATTGACAACTTCACCCATCTCCATCTATCCTCCTTCACAATTCTATTTTTTCCGGTTTCTGAGCAGCATGTGGATGTTCTGGCCCTGCGTACACCTTCAATTTCTTCAACATCTTCCTCCCCAGTTTGTTCTTGGGGAGCATCCGCTTAACCGCAAGCTTTATCAACCTTTCAGGATGTTTGTTGAGTAAATCGCGTGCCTTTATAGCCTTCAATCCTCCGGGATAACCCGAATGCCGGTAGTACACCTTCTGATCCCATTTCTTTCCCGTTAATTCCACTTTTTCAGCATTCACCACTATCACATAATCCCCAACGTCCACATGGGGTGTGTACTGCGGCTTTGTTTTGCCCATAAGAATCCCGGCTATTCGGGTTGCCGCTCTACCAAGCACTTTTCCACTCACGTCTACAACATACCATTTCTTCTCCACTTCATCGGGCTTTGCGAAGTAAGTTTTATTGTTCATTCCTCGTTCCTCCTTTCCTGCGGCACTTCCTCAGCAGAGAACTTGAAGAAACTGGAAACTCGCTTATATATGGGCAACGTTATCAGGGAAACCGCTGAAAACTTTATAAGGTTGAAGGCGAGTATTATACTCAAAAATTGGGGAACCGTCATTTTAACCCAATTTGCAATTTCTGCAAGACTCATTTTGAAGTATATCGGCACCACCACTGTGTTCAGAATTACCATTATCACTGAAGAAACAATCGTTCCCAATATCATACCCACGATAGCCACACGTTTGGAACGTTTCCTGACATACATAAAAGTTGAAACAAGCACAAAGATAGCACCCGCTATGAAATTCATAGTGACGCCTATTACATCTCCGGATTTTGCAAAGAAGAAAAGGATATCTTTTACCAGCACAACAACTACCCCGCTCAGCGGGCCTATCATAAAGCCGGTGATGAGGGCCGGCACTTCACTTGGATCGAATTTCAGAAAATTTGCCTGTGGAAAAATCGGAAATTCCAGAAACATCAATATTGTAGCCAATGCTGCCATCGTTCCAACGATGGCCAGTTTTTTGTGTTTACTCATCTTATCACCTCTGGGAGTACTTCAACGTACTTTCTGTTCTTCCGAACCCTGAACTTTACATAACCGTCTTTAAGGGCGAACAAAGTGAAATCTCTTCCCAGTCCAACATTTTTACCGGGATGTATCCTGGTTCCTCTCTGTCTAACCAGTATATTCCCTGCTCGAACAAACTGTCCATCTCCCACCTTTACACCGAGATACTTCGGATTACTGTCTCTTCCATTTCTTCCCACACCACTACTTTTCCTGTGAGCAAAAAGCTGAATGTCTATTCTCATCGAACCTTCACCTCCACCTTACCAGGATACTGTTGCTCTATATCCTTCAACACATCCAGAAGTACCTCCGCACAATAATCCAGCTTCTCCGTATAAACCACCTTAAGTTTCCCTTCTTTCCTATCGATGATCTTGCCTTCCATGCCCACTGCCATGTTTGCAAAATATTGAACAAGAACACTTATAGCCGCGCATACGATATCTCTGCCTTTTACATCGAACCCCGCGTGTCCTTGCGCACTCAACATCCTGCGGCTAAGATCAAGCGTTACCTTCACCATATTCGATCTTTTCGATCTTTATCCTGCTGTACCATTGCCTGTGACCTTTCTTGGTACGTGAATTCTTTCTGGGACGCACTTTCACTATCAACAGCTTTGGCCCCTTGAAATGTTCCAGAACCTTGCCAACAACCCTTGCACCTTCAACATACGGACGTCCTATAGCTACATTTTCCGAATCCCTAACCATCAGAACCCGATCGAAAACTATTTCATCACCAGGGTTATAACCTCTTTGAAGCTCCGTTTCTATCACCTGATTTTCCACCACAAAATATTGCCGTCCCGACGTTTCCACGACGGCATACATTCTTCATCACCTCCCGGTAGACATTTGCTGGATGAAGGTACCACATGGTTTTCAAACCCCATCCAAGCGTGCCCGATAATTGTAGCATCACTTCGTTACAGTTTTTTTGCTGTCACCACCACACATTTAGCGGATTGCGATGACGATATCATTGCCATATATTTACAATACCTTAAAGCACTTGCCAAAAACGGGTTTTCAGGATAAAATATTACAAACCTTTGGCCAGAAATGGGAGGAAAGTATGGCGGAGAGGAACCTGTGGATATCCATCATTTCTGAACTTGTGAATAACAATAATAACAATGGGCCGGGACCGGTCTGTCCTTAGAGGTCTCGTGTGGCTTCATCTACTCTGATCAGGACAGGCCGGTGAGAAAATCACCGGCCTTAATTTTTTATATACAGGAGGTGTTCTAAAATGGCGGAAGGCAGCATGGTCGTATCAGTGGAAAAAGTAGTTAACCATCTGAAAGATCCCAGGGTGAAGGCAGCCGTTAAGGTGAAATCCGAAGTGCTGAGAATAGCGGAAAACTTCCTAAAGAATGAGGGGTACATAGAGCTACTTCCTACCATTCTTTCCACGGTGACCGATCCATTGAACCACGACGTTTACGAAGTCATGGTAAATTACAACGGATTATCGTACCGTCTTACACAGTCCATGATATTCCACAAACAGCTGGCTCTTCTGGCGTTCGACAAAATATTCATAACTTCCCCAAACATAAGACTCGAAACGTTCGATAAGAGCACCAGCGGCAGACATCTCTTCGAATTCGTGCAGATCGACCTGGAAGCGCGAGAAGCTACAAGAGAAGACATAATGGATCTGATCGAAAGGCTCTTCGTGGAGATATTCAAGGGCGTGCGTGAAACCTGCAAGGAAGAACTGGAGTTCCTCGATGTGGGTCCCGAGATGCCCCAACCTCCTTTCAAGAAAGTGAAATACCTGGACGCTGTAAAAGAATACGGCGAGAAATTCGAAGATAAACTTTCCATGGATCTCGATCAGCCTGCATGGCTCATAGACATCCCCATACTGGAAAGAGAATTCTACGACAAACTCTCACCCGACGGTGAAACGCTACTTGACATGGATTTGATTCTTCCCAGAGGATATGGTGAAGTCATATCAGGTGGAGAGAGAGAATACGAGTACGACTCCATACTCAGAAGGATGGCCATAAAAGGCAACGATCCTGAAGATTTCGAATGGTATCTGAAAATCGTGAAAGAGTACGGTATACCTCCCTCTGCAGGATGCGGTTTCGGTGTGGAAAGGCTCACACGCTACATCTGTGGCTTGGATCATGTCAAGTACACGAGGTTGTTTCCCAAGGTTCCAGGTGAGCTTTGGGTATGATATAATGAAGAACGACGAAGGTCAGGGCGTAGTTCAGTTGGGAGAACGCCGGAATCGGGGTCCGGAGGTCGAGGGTTCAAGTCCCTCCGCCCTGACCATTTTATTACAATTTCTCCACCATCACATGTACGGCCTTCCCAGCAAACGCTATTCCAAAGCCTATCACTTCGTAGCCTTTCTGCACCATCTTTTCATAGTATTTCCTTTCTTTTATCTGCCTGAGTGCTTCTTTCGCTTTCTCCTCAATCTCTTTTTCTCTCTCCACACGTTTCACTTCAAAAATCGCTGCATATACTCCATATCTCTTCTCCCTCGGATACACCACTACATCCAACCTTCCATATCCTGATTCCATCTCACTCTCCACTTCATATCCATTTATTGCAATGGAAAGAATCCCAAGCAAAAACGCTTTGTATACCCTCTCTGGTTCCCTTCCTCCTACGTCAAAATAACTCAAAGCATTTGTCATGTATTCCTCAAGATTCCGCGCAAATCTTCCTGCCTCACCCTTCTCAAGCAAATCCCATAAACCCTCTATTAGCTTTCCCATCACTACCTTCGTCTCTTTCTCAAGCCATACCATTACACCTGTCTTGAAAAAGTACATTATCTCCTCGTTCGGAACTTTCAAAGTATATCTTCCAAACGAATGCTGTCTCGCCGTGAGATATCCCCCTGATACAAGCAATGTCCATACGCCTTCTTTTCTCTCTTCAAGTTCTCTCAACGATAACCATGGATCAACACCCACCATGATCTCTTTTCCTTCAAGAAGTTCCTGAAGTTTTTCTTTCAAAGAAGGATTCTTTTCTATCTGTTCTTTCACTATGTCATTTGACGATGTGTTTATCCAGAAAGGTTGTACTGCTCTTTCTGGTGAAGCATTCCTCACAACTCTTTCGCTTATGT
>JAGGZV010000024.1 GCA_021161835.1 Thermotogae bacterium
AAAGTGATAAACAAAAAGAGAGTCAGGAGGTTGATGAGAGTTCTTGGATTGAAAGGTATATTTCCCAGACGAACTGTTACACAATCTGTGGATGCAGGGTTAAAAGATTTGATCAAGGGCAAAATAGTCACGAGTCCGAATCAAGTATGGGTATCGGATATAACATACATAAGTGTAGAAGGAGGATATGCGTATGGAGTGTTTATAATGGACGTGTACTCACGAAAAATACTATCGTTTGAAATCACGAACACCATGGATGAATGGATGTGTGTGAAAGCATTGAAAAAAGCGATGGACAAATATGGAATACCAGAAATTATGCACACGGATCGTGGGAGACAGTACATGGGAAGGAGATACAGGAGGATTCTGGAAGAAGCAGGAGTAAGAATGAGTGTAGGAGAAAGTGGCTACAAAGACAATATACTGATAGAGCGACTGTTTAGGAGTTACAAGTGGGAATGTGTGTATTTGAGGGAGAAAATGGGATTGAAAGAACTCAAAGAAGTTACGAAGGAATGGGTAGAATATTACAACAGTGAAAGACCACACCAATCCTTGGGATACAAAACACCGGATGAGGTTTACTATGGTGAGGTGATTGAAAGAGTGTCGTGAATAAGAATACGCTGTTTTGTTGTCCAAAATTTGGGGAGCATCTCAGGGATCCTGAAGCTACATCTCTATCAACAGAAGGGATATTGAAAAAGATAGACATAGAAACAAAAGAAGTTGTATGGGAAGTGAGAGGTTTAAAACCTTTGAAATCAGTAAAACCTGTTATAGACGATGAAAGTGGACTTGTGTTTGTAGGAAGTTTAGGTGTAGTAGTAGGCAATCCTGTATTTTATGCTTTTGACAAAGAAACAGGTGAACTCAAATGGAAAAGGATATTGGAAGACGATTATGCTGGTATATACGCTCAACCTATTGTGCATGGAGATTCTGTGTATGTTATATCACAATCAGGAAAGTTTTATCGATTGAAAAAAGATACAGGAGAAATTGTATGGCACACAGATTTTAGAAAAGAATGTCCCAAATACAAAGAAGAAGCAGCTATACATTTCGATGCAGTATATATGTATAAAGGCAAATATTTAATAACAGTTGAAACTGATCTAATAGGCATAGTAGCAATAGACATAAACACAGGAAAAGTTGTATGGGTACATCCTGGTTATGGGTCATTGGATGATATATACCTTGATGAAAAAGAAGGAAAGATATACGCACATGGATGGTCGGATGTACTGGAATGTATAGATGCAGAAATAGGAAAGTTGATATGGAGATATGATTATGGAAATGGACAAGATCGTTTAGCGGGGGCACCATACAAAGTGGGGAAATACATAATAGATGGAGACACAAGCAATTATTTGTATGTACTCGAAGAATATGAATGAAAGCCAGCCCGGAATAAGGGCTGGCTTTTCAACTAAAGAAACATGGGGGAATTCACAGTCGGTGGAGGAGGTGAAAAGGATATTGAAAAAGATAGCACATAATTCAAAAGTCACAAAAGGAGTGGGAAGGTGATAGCTGGGCAGATTTATGGGTAGTGAAATTTGAGGGTTTGTAGTAAATTGAGCTGGGGGTGATAACTATCAAAGTGCGATTTGTTTTGTATTCTCTTCTCATTATTTTGCTGCCCTTCATTTCTGTTTCGTGTTTTCTGTTGCCCGCCGAAAATAGAGCTACTGTATATGTTGTCGAGTATTCCTCTGGTTCGGGAGTAGAAAACGCTATGGTGGAAGTTATCATTCCAGATGCAGAAAAAGTCATCGATCGTACCTATACCGGTAAAGATGGCAGTGCTGTGATACGTTTACCAGATGAGGAAGAATTCGTGAATATAAGAGTCTCAAAATTTGGACATGCTCTCAGTGAGGTTGAAAACATCTTTGTCGAAGACATAAAGAACGATACCTACACCATACAACTCAGAAAAGCCATGTTGAATCCGGATCCATTCACACAGCACCTCCCCAGAGTCAATGTCAGCTTCTTCGATCTGCTGGGAAATGAGCTGGATATAAGAACAACAATAATAAAAAGCGATTTCAAAGTGAGGATATGTGTGGAATCATCCAATCATGTTAAAGCAATATATGCTGGATTAGGAAAAATACCTGGTTCTGAATTCATATCAGGTGAAAGATTTTCTGCATTCAATGCCACAAGCACAGAGTTCAGGATACCAATTCATGGATTCAACGGAACAGTCGATTTTCATGTGGTTGTATACGATCACAACGACAACAGAGTTGATCGAATATTCTATTTAAATATTCAGTCGCCTATACGTAAGAGCAAAATGTATGTTGTGAAGAAAACCACAGATAAGAAAAGCCTAACAGCCCTAACCAGGAGAAGGGCTATAAAATTCTACGGAGCTGATTATACTCCGCTGGAAGTAAAGGATAAACTCCCGAAAGTTCATGCTGCACCTAAAGGAAGCAATCTATGGGTTGATGTAACATGGAAAAGTTATTCTGAAGCAATTAAGGAAGGAAGCATTGACGGAGACCAGGTTCTCGAACCTGATGGTTACAACATCTACAGATCATTCGATGGGAAAGTTTATGAAAAAATTGGATTCGTATCAGAAAATTGGGTTGTAAACAAGGGAGCATCGTATAGAGATGGTTCACCACTTTTGAAACCAGGGAAACGAGTATATTATAAAGTCAGTACGGTCTATGGCGCTGCTGAATCTACACCAACATATCTGGGTAGTGTGGTGCCTCTGGAAAGCTTTGAAGTTATACTGGTGACTCCAGAAGATGGAGCTACAGGTGTCTCCAGAACTCCTACCTTTGTGTGGGGTCCCACTCAAGCACTTTATTCACAAGAAGGAGAAGTAGAGTATTACTATGTTATATGGATATACGATATGACACTGGGTGGAAATCAGATATTACCTGGTGAGATAGATGAAAACGGCGAAGTTGCTATCACGGCAATTGTAGCGAACAGTCCTGTTTTTATAAAGGTCAGTTTTTCATATTTTGACTGGATCATAATGAATGAACAGGGAGCTTATGTTTATCCTTACGAAAGATTAGAAGCAAACAAAGTGTATAGCTGGGGAATGGACCTGGCGATGGCCGTCGTCGAAGATGAAGACAGTGTTGCCTTCTCGGTAGCTGTAGATAATGGTTACGGAGTAGATCCATTTGAAGGCGAAACGGATGAATTCGCAACATTCGTGACAGGAGAAAAATAAAGGGGGAATGAAGGATGTTAAAGTATGTCCTGATGCTTATCATCTTCTCCGTGCTCATTTCTGGATGCTGCGAATTGTACATTCAGCAGGTTGATTCCTATGAACACAGTAAAACCGAATACAGCGAATCAATTGAAAAAGAAAAGCCTAGAGTCTTCGAACACCGTTTGATAGTTGGTTACGAATCCCGTGACGCTGTCGAAAAAATCATGGAAATGTTGGACGCAAGAATACTTAAAGAACTTTCTGAAATAAACGCCGTTTCGCTAGAAATAGAACCTACTATTGGGGAAGCTTTGAAGAAGCTGAAAAGTTTGAATGTGACTGGTATAAGATACATCGAACCGAGCTACATGCGTTATCTTTTCGGAGCCGCTTCAGAAATATCCGATCCGTATTATAAATATCAATGGGCGCTTGCAAAAGTGGGAGTAGAGGAAGCCTGGAAAGAAGCCACGGGTAAAGGTATAGTAATAGCTGTGATCGATACACCGATAGACGGCAAGCATCCTGACCTTACCGGTAAGTTGATCACAGGATACGATCCAGGTGATGCGACTCACGAAGCCACGATAATACTACCCGATACTGATTACGAGGATCCCATGAACCCATACGATGATCACGGCACACACGTTGCAGGAATTATAGCAGCCAGTAAAAACAATGGTGAAGGAATAGTGGGTCTAGCATACGATGCAAAAGTAATGCCTATCGTTGCATTCCGTGGAACGAATGATCACAACAATTATTATTACGTGGGCGATGAGTATGTTGCCGATGCCATTATCTGGGCTGTTGATCACGGAGCCGATATTATTTCCAACAGTTGGGGTGGGCCAGGATACTCACAATTACTGAAGGATGCTATAGACTATGCGCTGAGAAAAGGTGTGATTGTTATCGCTGCAGCAGGAAACGAACATACGCAACAACATCATTTTTATCCCGCCGCATATCCAGGTGTGATAGCGGTGGGAGCCAGTGACGTGAATGATGAAGTTGCTGATTTTTCGTCACGAGGAGATTATCTTTCTGTTGTAGCACCGGGTGTTGGGATCATTTCATGCATACCACGCGGTTCTGCACCGTTGGATGGGATATACGATACGCCTTACTCCTACTGGAGTGGAACTTCCATGGCAGCGCCCTATGTTTCCGCAATGGCGGCGCTTATAAAAGAAATACATCCGAATATCACACCTTATCAAGTTAAGCGGTTACTTGAGAAAGGTTCGAAAGATCTGGGATATCGAGGATATGACACCGACTCAGGATACGGTCGAATATCCTCAACGTCTTTAAATAAGACACCAGACGACTATCCAGCGAAACTGGTAGTGAAAGTGCTGGACCATACGAACTCTTTGGCTGTTCCTGGTGTCTCTGTCTGCCTCACACGCCCGGATGGTGCGAACTATTATGCCAAAACCAACAAAAACGGTGAGGCAATCTTCCTGGAGATTGATCCTGACACATACGAAGTATACGTGGGTGGCCCGGATTGGACAGATGTGAACACCCCGAACCTCAGAATGGAAGAAGAATTGACGGCTGCCACCATCGTTGAACTCAAAGAAAACACCACAGTTACACTGCCCCTGAATTTTTCTTCAACGTTTTATGCAGATTTGAAGGCTAATGTAAAAGGAAATTACACTGTAAAACTCGTGAGAGTCGATGACGGAACTGTGGTGAGGTCCGCAAGTTTTACTTCATCCCCTCCACAGGTGACCGACTTCGGATACCCTTCTGGACTGCCGGATACCGTGCCTGGCGGAAAATTTTATTTAATCGTGGAAAGAGATGCAACCGGTGTCGCTGTACGACTACGCGGTGCTGTTTATGTAAACGGATGCCACATTTCAGTAGAAG
>JAGGZV010000065.1 GCA_021161835.1 Thermotogae bacterium
GTATGGGGATATGTGAAAGATTTGGATGGGAATGGAATAAAAGGAGTTAAGGTTATGTTTAGTGGAGGGAATGGGTATGTCACAACTGACGAGGAAGGTTATTGGGAGAAATATGTGAGTGGTGAGGTTGTGGTTAGGGTGGATATGCCAGAAGGCTGGGAGTTCAGCCCGGGTGAAGTTATCGTCGATGGTCCAAAAGGTCCTGTTGAATTCAAGGGAAAATACAAAATTTGGGGATATGTGAAAGATTCTTCGGGTAACGGCGTTGGAGGAGTCACCATAACTTTCAGCAAAGGGTACGGATCTGTTGTAACTGACAAGAACGGCTACTGGGAAAAGGAAGGATTTTCAGGCAGGGTTAAAGTAACACCGCAAAAAATAGGATGGGCATTTGAACCCCAGAGTTTTGAAGTCAATGGCCCCGAAGAGCTTTATTTCAGAGCAAATAACATGCCTATGATCATAACCATCACGCTTTTGCTCCTTGGCCTTGCAGGTGTTGCTTTGTTTTTAGCGTTATCAGAGTGATTTTTGAAAGGGTTGTTTTTGGAGTCCTCTCTATCACATGGGAGATTCCGAAGGTCTAAAGTTGTGAATGCTGCAAGCGATGGAAAAACGCAGAGGTGTTTTAGGCTGAATGATGATATAATTTCTGATGGATAGAGTCGGAGGCGTGTCCGAACTGGTTAAGGAGCCGGTCTCGAAAACCGGTGGGCCTTGGTGCCCGTGCGGGTTCGAGTCCCGCCGCCTCCGCCAGCATTTCAGGAGGGAATCGTGGTGGTTGAAATAAATATCTGGGAACCTGAAGGGAAGGCTCGTGGCAGTCTAGTAATTGTTCATGGACTTGGTGAGCACTCGAAAAGGTACAATAATTTTGCGGTTGAAATCGCAAAAGCAGGTTATAAAGTTATAACTGGTGATCTACCGGGACACGGGGTGTATCCGGGACCACGGGGACACGTGAAAAACATAGAGGTTCTTTTTGAAAGAATAGACGAATTCATACGGGAAGCTGTACCACCGATTCATCTCTTCGGTCACAGTATGGGGGGATTGATAGCTTTAAGATATGCGCAGGTACGGAATGTGGAGATATCTTCTCTGATTCTTTCTTCGCCGGCCCTGTGTTCCAGAACGAACGTTTTCGTAAGGTTCATAGCATGTTGTCTGGGAGTGTTTGCACCTAGATTGCGTCTCAAAAATGGGATAGATGTGAACATGCTTTCCAGAAACAGCGAAGCTGTGGAACGGTACATAAACGATCCACTCGTGCATCCGTGGATAACCGGAAGGCTGGCCTCCATCCTGTTCGAGAACATGGAAAGGGCTTTTCACGATGTGGATAAGCTCAATATTCCTGTGATGATCGTTGTTGGCATGAAAGATGAGATAGTACCACCGAAGGGAGCGTTGAATTTCTACGAACGTCTGGATGGGCGCAAGGTGCTCAAAAAGTACGAAGAATGCTATCATGAACCTTTCGAAGATCCCGAGTATTCTGGTGTGCTGATCGATGATGTTCTTTCCTTTCTCAATGAGGTGAGCGAATGAAGGTGCGAATCGCGGTAGTGTGTGGAGGCACTTCCCGTGAGAGAGAGGTTTCCCTCAGAAGCGGTAAGAACGTCTATGATGCCCTCATAAAGGTTGGGTATGAAGTAGCTATGGTTGTATACAATGGTGATCCTACAAGGTTGCTCAAAGAGCTGGAATCCTTTGATCTGGCGTTCATATTGTTGCATGGCACTTTTGGAGAAGATGGTGGAATTCAGTTCTTGCTGGAATCGTTCGACATACCTTACACGTGTTCGGATCCTTACACCAGTGCCGTGTGTTTTGATAAACTGATAACTTACCGGTTGGTCAAAGATCTTGTGGACATTCCTGAATATACTCATCTGGAATCCATGGATCAACTTGACAAAGTGAAGATACCTGAATTCCCGGTGGTTGTGAAACCCAGACGCGAGGGTTCCAGCATAGGGGTGAAGATCTGCAGAACGCCAGCCGACCTCAGAGACCATGTAGAATCGGTGCTGGACACTTATGGTTCGGCCATAATCCAGAAATACATAGAAGGGCAGGAAATAACGGTGTCTATACTGGAGATAGATGGGGTTCCAACTGTACTTCCCATCCTTGAACTTCGACCCAGGAGAGAGTTTTATGATTATATAGCCAAATACACCCCTGGAATGACGGAATTCGTTCTTCCCGCTGAAATACCTGATGATGCTACCAGGATGGTGAAGGAAACCGCTCTGCGAATATACAGGTATCTCGGATGCAGGGATATGGCACGCGTGGATGGGATATACAGTGATGGCATATTTTACTTTCTGGAAGTCAACACCATACCCGGCATGACGGAGTTGAGCGATCTTCCTGCTTCGGCAAAAGCCATGGGGATGAGCTTTGAAGATGTGGTGAGCTGCGTGGTACGTTCTGCTCTCAGGAGGAAGGAAGTGAGAAAATGGAAAAGCTCCATGGAACTACCATAATAGCTGTCAGGAGAAATGGAAGTACGGTAATAGCCGGCGATGGTCAGGTCACGTTTGGCAACAC